>JAIRVD010000093.1 GCA_031254075.1 Clostridiales bacterium | reverse complement strand
CATTTGCACACTCATGACACAAGCGGAAACGGCGTCGCGACGCTGCTTAAAGCCGCCGAAGTGGGCGTTGACATCGTTGACGTCGCGATTTCGTCGATGTCGTCGCTTACGAGCCAGCCGTCGATGAATGCCGTTGTCACCGCGCTTCACGGTCACGAACGCGACACGGGTATGGACGACCAATTGCTTATTCCAATCGCGGAATATTGGGATGCCGCGCGTAAATTCTACGCGTCGTTCGAGGAAGGGCTGACCGCGCCGACAACCGACATCTACCGCTACGAAATGCCGGGCGGGCAATACACCAACCTGCGCGCGCAAGTCGAAAGCGTCGGTCTCGGAAGCAACTGGAAGGAAGTAAAGGAAAATTATAAAAAAGTAAACGACATGCTCGGTGATATCGTAAAAGTTACGCCGTCGTCAAAAATGGTCGGCGATTTTGCAATCTTCATGACGCAAAATAATCTTACGCCCGAAAACATCGTGGAGAAAGCAAAAAATCTCGCATTCCCCGATTCCGTCGTAAGTTACTTCTCCGGAATGATGGGACAGCCGCAAGGCGGTTTTCCGAAAGATTTGCAGGAAATCGTTCTCAAAGGCGCGGAAGCAATCACCTGCCGCCCGGGCGAACATCTCGCGTCCGTTAATTTCGACGAGGTTGCAAAAGAAATGCAGTCGTTCTGCCCGAATCCCACGATGCAGGACATCGTTTCATATTGCCTTTATCCGAAAGTCATCAAAGACTTCTACGCGCACCGCAAAGAAAACTCCGACCTCTCTATTCTCGACACACCCGTTTTCTTCGGCGGACTCCGCCCCGGCGAAATCACCGAAGTCGAAATCGAAGAAGGTAAGACACTGCTTATCCGTCTCGTTCTTATCGGCGACCCCGATGAGGAAAACTTCCGCCGCGTCGTTTTCGAACTGAACGGCAGCCGCCGCGAAATTTCCATTCTCGATAAAACCGAATCCTCCAAAACCACACAAACGCAAACCGTCCTTCGCGCCGACCCAACCAATCCGCACGAAATCGGAGCAACACTGCCCGGCATGATTAGCAAAATCACCGTTCACCAAGGCAGCACCGTAAAAGAAAACGACGTAGTCGCCATCATCGAAGCAATGAAAATGGAAACAACCATCGTCTCAAAATGCGCCGGCATAATCTCGCAAATCCACGTGAAAGAACACCTGACCGTCAAAGCCGGCGATTTGATGATGACGGTTGAGTGATGTAATTGGTAAGTGCGTTTAAATTGAAAAGATAAACGAGGCTCAGGACACATCACAAATGTCGATTATTTTTTTCATAGCAAGCATTCAAATACAAACCCCGTCATTCGGAGTATGGCTTATGACGGGGTTTTTATTATTGTGGGTTTTAATATTTGCGGGTACCTATCTCCGTCTCCACGTTCCGGTATCGCCGTCGCGGTCGGTAATGGTGAGCAAGTTGCCTGAAATAACGTAGGTGAAGTAGTGTGTGAATTCTTCCCATTCGGCGTAGACGATTAGGTTGTTGCCCGAGACGGAATAGGTGCCGGGTTCGCCGTAGGCGTATTCGGTGACTCTGCCGTTTGCGGTGAATTCGATTTCGCCGTCTGTCATAAAGTAGTAAATGTAGGGACCTGTACCCGAGACGAATTCCCATCTGCCGACAAGGGCGTTGTCGATTTCGCCGACTGAACCTTCGGGGCGAACGGTTAGAGTATATAAGCCCGAGCCGTTATTCCAGAAGCCGGCGTTGATGGTGTAGGCTTGACCTGCGATGAGGTTTTGGCGGATTAGGGAATCGAGTCCGCCGCCGCTGTCGTCATCACTTGCGATTAGTATTCCGTAGGAATTATATAGAGAGAGAAGCGGGTCGCCGGAGATTGAGGAGGTGCGAATTTCCCACATTCCGGTAGTTTCGGGGATGAAAATGTAATCGGTTGCGCGCGAAACGGAAACCGAGCCGCCCGTTCCGGGAATATCGGTACTGCCGAAGCCTGCGCCTCCGCCCTGTGAAACGCTGAGTGAATACGAACCCGATTCGTCATTCCAGAAGCCCGCGTTAATGGTGTAGGTTTCGCCCGCGTTGAGGTAGTGGCGAATTAACGAATTATAATTTCCGCCGCTGTCGTCGTCGCGTGCAATTTCCGAGCCGAACCCGTTGTAAAGAATAAGCAGCGGGTCGCCGTTATTATTTGACGTGCGTAATTCCCATTCGCCGGATGTGTCCGGTGTAAACAAGAACATCGTTGCGCCGCTTACATAAATATTTCCGCCGCCGCCCGGAATCGTTTCCGCGCGTGAAGCTGAAACGTTAAGCGTGTAACTTCCCGTTCCGTTGTCGTAGAAGCCCGCGTTTAATACATAGGTTGTACCGGCGTCAAGATAGATGCTGATTAACGAGTTTAACGTTCCCGTGCCGTCGTCGTCGTATGCGATTTGCATTCCCGACGCATTGTAAAGCGTGAGCAGCGGGTCGCCGTTGTTATTCGATGTGCGGAATTCCCATGCGCCGGAATTGTTCGGCGTAAACGTTAACGAAGTATCGCCGATTATTTGCACCGTTCCGCCGCCACCGGGAATTATTTCCGTGTTCGCGCTTCCCCGTGAAACGGTGAGCGTATACGAACCCGTTCCGGTAGCGAAAAAACCGGCGTTAAGCGTGTACAATTCGCTTGCGTTAAGATAAACGGTCATCAGAGAATTCAAATCGCCGACGCCGTCGTCGTCATACGCTACTTCTTGGTCGTATGAATTATAAATCGTAAGCACAGGGTCGCCGCTGTTATTGGAAGTGCGGAATTGCCACATGCCCGATTCATTCGGCGAGAAAAGGAAATCCGTCGTGCCGATTACATGAACGGTTCCGCCCATTGCCGGAATCGTTTCGAGTACCGGTACCGGTACCGAACCGAACGGATTGGGTGCGTGCGGGTCACTCGAACCATTCGGTCCGGGTCCGTTAATGTCGTCTTTTACGCTTACATATGTGCCTTCGCCGCCGAAAACCCCGATATTATCAATCAAGCGCGGTATTAAAAGAATTGCCAATCCAACCGCTGCTATCAAAACAAGAAAAATCGGAACCAAAATTATAAACGGATTAATTCCCGACCGCTGACGATAAGGCTGCGAATTCGGTTGCGGTGAATACGGCGGTGGCGAACCCGGAGGAGGAGGCGGCGGAGGCGGCGAAGGCGAATTCACCGGGGACGGCGAAGGCGGTGTTTCGGAATCAATGGGGTCATTCGAAACAAGCGGGTCATTCGGCTTGTTCAACGAAACAGGCGGAGTTTCTTCTCTTATCGCAAAAAAACCATCGTTCGAAGTTTTCGCTGCTTCTGTTTGCATTGATATAATCTGAGTTCCGCATGAAATGCAAAATTTCACGCCCGCAGCGTTTTGGCTTCCGCATTTAGAACAAAACATAATATCCTCTCCCTATACAGAGCGATTTTTGCTCTGTTTATGCAGAGCGATTTTTGCTCTGCTTATGCAGAGCGGTCTTTGCTCTGACTTACTTAATTATTAAAGGTAATCCTAACACACGAAGTCGCAATCATTCAACCGGAAAATTTTTATTGTAAGAAAATTTTTACAATATGTCAAAAAAATATGATATTATTATTTTAACGAGGAGGTGCAATAATGAAAGACAATCAAACGCGTATCGGTATTATTACGAGCGGGGGTGATGCGCCCGGCATGAACGCGGTTATACGGGCGGTTGTGCGTTCGGCGGCGCATTTTGAAATGCGCGCGTACGGAATTCACGCCGGCTTCGACGGGCTGTTTAAAAACGAGATTGACGAAATTCATCCGGATGACGTTACGGGAATCATTCATCGCGGCGGAACAATTCTGCGAACGGCACGCTGCGATGAAATGATGACGGAGGAAGGGCAAGCCCATGCCGCGGAAATTTGCAAGGTAATGAAATTCGAAACGGTAATTGTAATCGGCGGCGACGGTTCGTTTCGCGGAGCGGAATCGCTTTCGCGCCACGGCATTAACGTGGTCGGAATTCCCGCGACAATCGACCTCGACATGGAATGCACGGAATACACAATCGGTTTCGACACGGCAGTAAACACCGTTGCGAACGCGATTGTTCGTTTGAGAGACACATCTTCCAGCCATGACAGATGTTCCGTCGTTGAAGTAATGGGACGCAATGCGGGGCATCTCGCGCTGTGGTGCGGACTTGCGAGCGGCGCGGATGAGGTTTTAATTCCCGAGCATCCGATTGATATAAAAGAAGTTGAGGAACAAATTTTAAATGAACGCGCGAAAGGAAAGAATCATCATTTAATCGTCGTGGCAGAAGGCATAGGCGGCAGTGATAAAATCGCAAAAGAACTCGAACGCGCACTCGGAATAGAATCACGCGCAACAATTTTAGGACATTTGCAGCGCGGCGGAATGCCTACCGCAATTGACAGAATGCACGCGTCGGTGATGGGCTTCATGGCAGTCGAAGCCGCGAAAAACAAAAACGCAAATAAAATCGTAATCTTCCGCAACGGCAAGCACGAGTTAATTTCTCTTGAAGAAGCATTCGCGGCAAAACGCGAATACAATCACAAGCTGTACCAAATAACAAAAATTTTGGCAATTTAAAAGGGAGGATATTATGCGTAAAACAAAGATTCTTGCAACAATCGGACCATCAAGCTGCGAGTTTGAAACAATCAAGAAAATGATTAACGAAGGATTGAACGCGGCGCGTTTTAATTTTTCGCACGGCGATTACGATTACCACAGCAATTTAATGGACACTGTAATCAAGGCGCGCGAAGAATTAAACAAACCGATTCCGCTGATTTTAGATACGAAGGGTCCGGAAATCCGCACGAAAACTTTGGATAAGGATAAAATTTATCTTGAGCAGGGACAAGAATTCACGCTGACGACGGAAGACATCGTTGGTGATGAAACCAAAGTTTCCGTTACTTACGAAAATCTTCCGCGCGATTTAAAGGTCGGAGCGCGCGTTTTAATCGACGACGGTTTAATCGAAATGGTCGTTAAATCCATCACGGGAAATGAAGTAAAATGCGAGCTGATTAACTCCGGATTTTTAGGAAATCGCAAGGGCATAAACATTCCCGATGTGTATGTTGACCTGCCGTCGCTTACCGAAAAGGATATTGAAGACATTAAATTCGGCATAAAAAAAGGCGTGGACTGGATTGCGGCGTCATTCGTGCGAACCGCAACCGATATCGAAAATATCAGAAAAGTTTTAGTCTCAAACGGCGGCAAACATGTTCAAATAATGGCGAAAATCGAATCGCGCGACGGTGTAAATAATATTTCCGCGATTCTTGACGTTGCCGACGGAATCATGGTTGCGCGCGGCGACCTCGGTGTTGAAATTCCGCCGGAGGAAGTTCCGATTGTGCAAAAAGATTTGATTCGCCGTTGCATTATGGCGGGAAAACCCGTCGTAACAGCTACACACATGCTTGAATCCATGTGCAACAACCCGCGCCCGACGCGCGCGGAAGCAAGCGACGTCGCAAACGCAATCTTCGACGGCACCGATGTAATCATGCTTTCGGGCGAAACCGCAGGCGGCAAATATCCCGTAGAAGCAATTAAAATGATGGCACGCATTGCTTCAAAGGCGGAAAAAACAATCGACTACGATGCGCGTTACACTGCCAATCATCAAAATTTAAATAAAAACGTTACAAACGCAATAAGCTATGCCGCGGTTGCCACCGCAGCCGATATGGGCGCGGCTTGCATCGTTCCTATTACCGATTCGGGCTTTGCCGCACGCATGGTTTCTCGCACGCGTCCGATGTGCTTCATTCTTGCCGCAACTTCCGACCCCGTTGTCTATCGTCAGCTTAACCTGTCGTGGGGCGTAATCCCGATGCTTGCCGACGCTCCGTTCGAAGGCGACAGCGAAGTGTTCGACACTGCCGAAGAACTCGTTATCAAAACAGGTCTCGTCAAAAACGGCGAAATCATGGTTGCTCTCGCCGGCGTTCCCGTAGGAAAGGCAGGCGCTACCAACACCATTCGCGTTTGCACCGTCGGCGACGTTCTCGCAAGCGGCGCAGGTAACGACAAGGGTATCGCTCACGGTATAACCCGCGTAATCACCGGCTCCGATGACCCCGATATGGAAAATTTCGCAAAAGGCGAAGTCCTCGTCTGTACCACCACCGACGACTCAATGCTCGAATGCATCAAACTCGCAAGCGCAATAGTCATCGGCTCATGGGAAAAACTAGACTTCAGCCACGCCGAAACCGTCGCTAAAGCCCTAAACATCCCCCTGCTCCGAGCAAGCGTTCGCGTAATCGACTTCATAAAATCCGGCATCCCCGTCACTGTCGATACTCATGAGGGATTGTTGCTGAACGGATATAAGGGGTAGATTACCCCATCTTCATACTTTGACTTTTAAGCTCCAATAATATTGGGGCTTAAATTTTAAAGTTTGGGGCAAATCTTTTTAAATACTTGCGGGTTTGGGCGGCGCCCGAGGTTTTAAAAGAGGAGAAGCGAATATGTTATATGAAACCTTAAAAAAAGACGCGCAGGTTTGCGCATATATTAAAGCCGGGAATGATGCGTTGGCAGTGCTTGGGTATACGGAGCATTCATTGACGCATGTGTGTAAGACGGCGGAGACAGCGGCGTTGATTATGACGGAACTTGGGTTTTCGGAGAAAGAGGTTGAGCAGGTTAAGATTGCGGGGTTGATGCATGACATTGGAAATATGGTGAATCGAAGTTATCATGCGCATTCCGGTGCGGAGATTGCACGAACGGTATTGGAAAAGCATGGAATGCCGTTTGAGGATATCGGAATTATTTGCATCGCAATCGGGAATCACGACGAGGGAACGGGCAAACCAATCAGCACGGTTTCGGCGGCGCTGATACTTGCGGATAAGTCTGATGTTCGGCGTTCGCGGGTGCAGGAGTGTGACATGGATAAGATTATGGCGGATATTCACGACCGTGTTAATTACGCCGTCACGCGCTCTGAGGTAATTGTCAGCCGCGAAGGCGGAAGGGCGTGTGTTCGGCTGTGTTTGGATATTGACACGAGTTTTTGCGCTGTAATGGATTACTTCGAAATATTTTTAACACGAATGGTAATCTGCCGTCACGCCGCCGCTTTCCTAAACGCTGATTTCAGCTTGGTGATTAACGGAATGAAAATGATTTAGCCAAATGAAGGCAAAAAAAATCGGGTAAAAAAATTTTCGGGTACTATAATTTATTTCAGACGAAGGAGGTCTTTGCATGAACTGGTTGCAGGGGATTCAAAACGCGGTGTGTTATATTGAGGACAACATAACCGAGGAGCTGAATTATGATGAGATTGCGCGGTGCGCTTATGTATCGTCGTTTCATTTTCAGCGGGCGTTTGGTATTCTTTGCGGGTTTACGCTTGGAGAATATATTCGCAATCGGCGGCTGACGCTTGCGGGTATGGAGCTTTCATCGGGATGCAAGGTTATCGACGCCGCCGCAAAATGCGGTTACGATTCGCCCGACAGTTTCACAAAGGCGTTCACCAGATTTCACGGAATTTCTCCGTCGTCCGCAAAAAAAGAGGGCGCGAATTTAAAATCCGTCGCACCTCTAAAAATAAAATTCAAACTGGAAGGTGGAAATGTAATGGATTACAAAATCGAAGCAAAGGAAGCGTTCACGGTAATCGGAAGTGTGCGCGAATTCAACGGCGACACATCGTACCAAGAAATTCCGAAATTTTGGGGCGAACATTTTTCAAGCGGCAACGGAAAACATATCATGGGAATGTTCGGCATCGGTTTCGACTCTGACGAAACAAAAAAATTCAACTACATGATTGCCGACTGCATCGAAGGCAAGGGCGAACTGCCCGCCGAATTTATAAAAAAAGAAATCCCGGCGAAAACATGGGCAATATTCCCGATTAAAGGCGCGATGCCGAACGCACTTCAAGAAGTAAACACAAAAATCTGGAGCGAATGGGTTCCCAACTGTCGCGAATACGTAATAGACGGCGATATCTGTATTGAAATGTATTCCGAAGGCGACCCAAACAGCGCGGATTATTACAGTGAAATTTGGATTCCGGTTAAGAAAAAGTAGATTCGAAAATCTTGACACACGGAAAAACACGGAAAAGGTTTTTTGCGCTTTCCGTGTTTTTTATGTGGTAAAAATTGGACTGACGGGATATTTTGCCAATTCTATAGTTGTTTCAATTTTAGTATGTGTTAGAATTGGATAAAAAACTTGAGGGGACTTTCGTGAATCCGAATGACAGTGAAAAAAAATAAATATTTAAACGGCGTATTGCCTATGTTGCTGATAAATTTTTCCATCGGTTCCGTATATTGTTGGACGCTGTTTAAGGAATATGTATTAACCTATACAGGCTTTCAAACTTGGGTCACGGAATGGTGCTTCTCGCTTGCTATTATGTTTCTCGGAGTTACTGCGGCGTTCGGCGGCAGAGTTGTTGAAAAAAGCGTAAAAATATCAAGTTGGCTGACGCTGGTGATGTTTACATCAGGATGGCTGTTGACGGGTTTTGGAATTCAGTCAAAAAATCCGTGGTTGACTATACTTGGTTTCGGTGTGGTGCAGGGAATAGGACTGGGTTTTGGCTATCTTACTCCGGTTAAAACACTGATGATATGGTTTGACAAGAATAAAGGGTTTGCGGCGGGGCTTGCCATCACAGGATTCGGACTGGCGGGCGTTATCGCGAACCCCATAATTGCCGGGTTTCTTGAATCAGTGCCGATTTATATGGTGTTCTATGTATTGGCGGGTATATACGGATGCGCGCTTTTATTGGCAGCATTATTAATCTACCGTCCCGAAACGCCGAGCGCAAAAGAAGTGAAGGTTTTGGAAAAAACAAAAATCTCAGAGCTTTTGTTTACTAAAAAATTTGTTTTACTTTGGATTGCGCTTTTCATAAATATATCCTGCGGTTTGGCTCTAATCAGTCAAGAAAAGCAAATATATCAACTGATTGGCGTAAGCACGCTATCCATGGTTGTATTGTTTTGCAGTATTAATGCCGTGGGCAATTTGCTCGGAAGGCTATGTATGGCTTCATTACAGGACAAGCTTGCCTACAAGTACATTCCGTATTATTTAATGGCGGCTTGCTCACTTGTTGTGTGTTTTATTACCGCGTTCTTTCCGGGCGCAATTGCCGTTACGGTAATCATGATATTCATTGTGCAATTCTTTTTTGGCTGCGGGTTTAGTTGCTTGCCCAATATACTGCACCAGAATTACGGAATGAAGCGACTGGCGACGGTTCACGGTTTAATGTTGAGTGCTTGGGCGGCGGCGGGTTTATTCGGAAACCAACTCGCGGCATTTATAATGCGCTCGTACACTTTAAGCACTTTATATTTAATTCTCGGAACTCTGTTCGTAATCGAAATGATGATTCTGCTTGTATGGGGTAAGTTTATATCACATCCCGTATGGGAAACAAAAGACGACGCCGTCTGTGCCGACTGCAATTGCATTTGCAAAGGCTACCGAATCATAGAATGGATGGGATACGACCGCAAAAATGACGCAAATCCCCAATTCCGCTGTGAACATTGCAAAGACGTAAAATTGATGCAGGTAAAGGAAAAAGTTAAGACAGGAAATTGATACTACTGATTTTTTTGCAAAGAAGTTTTTTCTGTAAAACCGTTACATTGTGAGCCTGCCGAATTAAATACCGCTGTCGATGGCATATCACTTGTCTTAAAACCGAACAGCTTACACGCTTTCGGAAATTTTACGTCCCAAGTTATATAAAAATGAATGCACCGAAAGCAATTCACTTTTTCTTGATTATTATCCATAAGGGTTAATATTTCACTCCGTCTGTCTCGGGCAGTTTGAACCGCAACTGCTGCGATTTGGGCATTTAGTTGTACTTTTTACATACGCGGGCGG
>JAIRVD010000069.1 GCA_031254075.1 Clostridiales bacterium | reverse complement strand
GAATCCGACTGAAACACATTTCGTCCCATATCAACGCCGGCGGCGCCTTCGTTGACTGCCTTATAACAAAGCTCCAAAGCCTCAAGTTCCGGCAACTTTTTACCGCCTGCTATCACGATCGGAACCGGACAGGCAGCAACTACTTTCTCAAACCCGTCGCAATAATACGTCTTGACGATGCTCGCTCCATTTTCGGCGCACACACGCGAAGCCAAACCAAAATAACGCGCATCGCGCGCCATGTCTTTTCCGACTGCCGTCACGCCCATGATGGGTATCCCATACCGACTGCCTAAATCAGCCGCTTTGAAAAGATTGGCAATCGTTTTGGCTTCATTGACCGGATCGCCGATTGACAACATCAACGCCATGGCGGATACATTCAAACGGATTGCGTCTTCAATATCCATTAATACATTGTCATTCAGTTCGGTCAGGATTGTCGTGCCCGCATCCGAACGCAGACAAATCGGCTTGTTGAAAACAGGCGGAACGGTTGTTTGCAAGATGCCGCGCGAACACATCAAACAGTCGGCATACGGTACTAACGGAAGTATGTTTAAATCAACGCGCTCCACTCCTGAAGTAGGTCCCATGATAAATCCGTGGTCGAAGGCAAGCATCACCGTCCGCCCTGTTTTGGGGCTGAAAATACGTGACAGGCGGTCTTTCATCCCCCATCCCAAGTGGTTCGCCCCTTTTACATGAAATCCTTCTTCTTTCGAAGCAACTCCCAATCCGAAATTGGCTCCATCTCTTAAATCATCTAAATCTGCCATTTTTTTTTATTTATATTAGTTCTTAAAATATACTTATTAGATACCCTTCGCTATTCGGCGAAAGCGGCAAACATGGCGCTCCATGAAGCGGCTCCGCTATCCATAAATCCTTTGGAACGTTCGCCGTAGTTACGTGCGCGACCGAATTTTGCGACCATATCAACGGTTGCTTCCGCTCCCTTTTGTGCGGCGGCGGCTGCGGTCGACAACAGTTCGTCGATATCATCCGAACTGCATGCTTCCATCGCCTGTACGGCAGGAATCAGCGCGTCCATCATGGTTTTGT
Source organism: Clostridiales bacterium (assembly GCA_031254075.1). Classification (GTDB taxonomy): domain Bacteria; phylum Bacillota; class Clostridia; order Lachnospirales; family WQUN01; genus WQVC01. The sequence goes on along the minus strand of JAIRVD010000069.1, from coordinate 2,195 downwards.
CGCCAACGTCCGCTTTCGTCTGTTTCCGCACATTCGCAAGTCCTCCGCTAAACAGGGCTTTAACTCCTGCGGCGTCGAGATTGACACCGCTTGTGGCGTCGCTCATTCCCAAGAAAAATGCTCCCAACAAGGTGCTTGTCGATCCGCTCGTTTCCATCATCACGGCAAATCCCATGTCGTTGAGCATGGTTTTATATTCCGTTCCCTTTTCAGAAGACTTCACCGCAGCCGAAAAAGCAGCTACAATGGCGGTCCCGTGATCGCCATCACCGGTCAGTGCATCTAATTTTGAAAATTCGTCTTCGCGTTCCTTTATACATTCCAAAACTTTCCGCAACTTCACGCAGAAATCTTCAATTGTTAATGATTTCATTTTGTGTTTATTAGATCGTCGTCCAATAGGGCGCGTCCGCCGTTTGGTAATAATAGTCGACGTGGTCATCGTCCATTATTCCGATAATCATTTGGAATCCGGCTTGCTCCTGTACAGTCAGGATTTCCTGAATCCGTCGGGCAACCACATTGTAGCCTTTTGCTTCTAATAGTTTATAAGCATTGAGGAAGACAATGTTTAACTCCATCATGGTTGTTGCACCTACCCCGTTGATAATCAGCATCAATTTTGCTCCGGCGGAAGGTTTCAGTTGCTTTAGCAGGAGATTGACCATGATTTCGGCGGTTTCTTTGGCCGAAGCCATTGGTTGACGACCGCCGCCTCCTTCGCCGTGTTGTCCCATTCCGATTTCCATCATTCCGTCCGGCAGTTCGGCAATGATGGCATTGTTTTGCGGATGCGTACACGAACGGGTTGCTACGGCTAATGTGGCGATGTTTTTGTTGAACCGTTCACCGATTTCCAACAGTTCGTCCAGCGATTTCCCTTCTTCTGCCGCTGCTCCCAGTACTTTGAATAGCGGTACGCAACCGGCTAATCCGCGTCGGTCTTCAATCGGAGCGTCAATTCCGGCGCTGATGTCGTCGTGTGTCATCAGTTGCTTCACCTTGATACCTGCGCGTTCGGCCATTTGGCAAGCCATATTGGCGCTCATCACGTCGCCCGAATGGTTCAGCACAACTAACAGAATACCGGCCTCACGCTGAAACATTTGCAATGCCGCCAATAAGCGTTGCGCACCCGGAGCCGCAAAAATATCGCCTACAACCGATGCGTCCAACATGCCCGTTCCGACAAAACCGCTTAACGCAGGTTCGTGTCCGGAACCGCCAAGGGTGACAATGGCAACCTTATCTTCGTCTTTCGGCGTTGCCCGAACAACGATGTTCTGGCCGCCTAATTTCACTTGGTCAGAGTAAGCCAATACATAACCTTGCAACAATTCGCTCGTAATGTTTGCCGGGTCGTTGATAAATTTAATCCTTAAATCAGACATGATAATTTGTTTTAAAAGTTACTTAATCTCCATTAGTTCAATCGGTACGCCTTCTTCTTCGATAAAAGCGATGGTTAGATGCTCGTCGCACACGGCTGGCCCGAAAATGACCTTGCATCCCTTTAATGCCTCTTCTAAATTAGGCACTGTATAGGCAATATGCGCCTGTTTCTGAACCAATTCAGGCATACAACCGCCTTCTTCAAATTTTAAGAACTCGATTTTGTTCGGACTTTTGCTGATGTCCGTTAACCACACACGAAGGCCTTCATTGTAAGTAGCGCCTTCTTTTTTTTCTGAGGTTATAAAACCTGCGTGATGAAACGTTCTCATAGTGATAATGTAAAAATTTAATGATTATTATTGTTTTTAATACTTAAAATTCAATGGTGCATGAACCGGATTTTTCTGTTTTTCCTCCCTGTTTTGCTTCATTTTCGTTTTGCTTAGCTTCGTTTGAGATTCGTTTAAGCTTCGTTCATCCTTCGTTATTATATATTGAACGTTTGGAGGCATGTCAGGGAACGGAAATACAAATCCCGCAGACTTGAAATTTGCGGGGTTTTAATGTTGAAATTTGTTTATAAAAAATAAGCATCGCCGGTTATATTGCCGGGGATGTCTGAAGCGTATATTTCTATTTTGTCGCCTTCGAGACTGTCATTGTTTCGGGTGGCGGTAAATATCCATCCGCAGTCTGCGGAATCGGGTTGTGCGTTGCCTTCATCCACTAGTAAACCATCGAAATTGGTTACAACCGTTATTCCACCTCGCTGGCGGAACACCAGCAGATTCCCTATTTTT
>JAIRVD010000038.1 GCA_031254075.1 Clostridiales bacterium | reverse complement strand
TTCGGACTTTCGTGACGCATTGCGTCGGCGGGAATTAATTTTATTACACTCAGTGCGCCCATCAACGAACCGAAAATTCCCGTTCCGAGCGAAACAGCAAGCGCGAAAGCCAAATACATCGGACTAAGCGGCTGAACAAGTTCCGGCAGAAGGAAGAATTCCAGGAACATCGTTAAATAAAATCCCGATGCGCTTGCGCCCATCGCAAAACCAATCAGTCCGCCGACAAGCCCGACAATAATCCCGTAGCTTACATAATGAAAAATTACGCTTAAATTTGAAAAGCCGAGTGCCTTTAACGTGCCGATTTGCATTCGTTCCTGTTCGATAATGCGCTTCATCATCAAGTACAAAACAACTGCAGCCATCGCCATAAACACAAACGGTAGCGACGTCGAAACGCTCTTTATCGAAGTAACTTCCATATCCAAAAAGAAATAACTCAACTGGTCTTTGCGCTCCGTCAGCGAAATTAATCCGTACGGCTGTAACGCGTCGGTCAGCGCAAGCCTCACATCTTCAAATTCATATCCGTTTTCCAACGTGAAAATAACATTATTAAAAACGCCGCGGCGGCTCGTAATATTTCCCATCGCCTCGTTCGTAATATAAGCGATTCCGAAACCCGCGTTGTCCGGCAAAATATCCGTGTAACTCGGAGCGATATAAATATATTCGGGGCTCAAAAACGAACCCGTCGTTTGAAAAACAAAAGTCCTTCCCGTCGCAATCAATGTAATCGGGTCGCCCGGTTCAAGCTCATGCGCCGCCATAAACATCGCGTTTACCGCAATATCATTCGTAAGAACGGGTTCCTCGCCGCTCATTTGAAAATCATTTATACGCATCTCATTCGCCGGGTCAAACGAAATCAATCGCAACGTAATTATATCGTCGTAGCCGTCTGTCTCTGTGCGAACGTCAATTTTATTTCTCGCATTCACATCCGCAATCCCGGGAATATCCCTTAACCGCTCCGCGTCACTCGCCGAAATCGCCCCGACATCCGCATAAACATGCGCAAGCCGATATTCGTCATAAAAATTAAGCATCGCGGTCTCAAGCCCGTCCGACGCAACACCCATCGCCGTACGCATCATTATCCCAATCGAAATCAAAAATATACACGCAATATACGCGCGCTTGTTCCGCCAAATTGAACGATAGACTTTTCTGAACAGCATAAAATCACCAACTTATCTCTTCGGGTGAAATCGGATTTTCAATTATGTCGATGCTGTCGATTAGACCGTCTTTTACGTGGAAAACGCGGTTTCCCATTTCGCCGATTGAGGCGTTGTGGGTGATTATGACGACGGTTTTTTTATATTTTTCGTTGAAATCCTTCAGCAGGCGCAGAACGGAAATTCCGGTTATGTGGTCGAGTGCGCCGGTTGGTTCGTCGCAGAGTAGAATGAACGGATTTTTTGTGATTGCACGCGCGATTGCGATGCGCTGCTGCTGTCCGCCGGAAAGCTGTGTCGGAAACGACTTTCCTCTGTCGCCGAGCCCGATTGCCTCAAGCAATTCTTGCGGCGGAATAGGATTGGATGATAATTCTGCCGCAAGGGTAATGTTCTCCAACGCCGTAAGCGTCGGAATTAAATTGTAAAATTGAAAAACAAAACCGACCGCGCCGCGGCGATAATTTGTAAATTCGCGTTCATTTGCCTTTGCGATGTCCCTGTTGTTCACCATTACGGAACCCGATGTCGCGCGGTCGATTCCGCCTATTATGTTAAGCAGCGTGCTTTTCCCCGAACCGCTCGGTCCAAGCACCACGACGAATTCCCCCGCGTATAAATTAAAGTCAACTCCGCGCAGTGCGTTTACCGTAACCTCGCCCATAATATAGTCCTTCGTTAAGCCTGTTACTTCCATTACAGTTTCGCGCATTTTTTCAGCCCCTTACTTGTAAAAACATTTATGAAAAATATCTAAATATTCTTTCATTTCATCCAAATATAAATCGTAATTTTCGCTCATCTCCGTGCCGACCGATTCGGGTGTCATCGAAACCGTTTTCGAATCCGCCCAGCCCGCAAGGCTCCAATGAACGATGTCGACAACTTTCTGAGGGTCAATATCTTCGCGGAAAAGCGTTTTGTCGCAATGTTCGTAAATTTCAGAATAAATTTTTGTTTGCAATTCTTTGAATTTTTTCAAATGCTGCTTCGCGGGACAATCCTTTGAGTCAAGGTAAACACCGGAAAGGAATTCGAAGATTACCGGAAATCGCTGTGATACATCCCGCTTTAACAATGCCATTTGCCAAAGCGCATCGAAAATATCTTTTTGCCGCACATTTATTAAATCCATGTATTGGGTTTGAATTATGTCGATTGCGTAGTCAATTAAAAAATCGAAAAGATTTTCCTTCGTTCCGAAATAATGAAACAATAATCCTTTCGATATCCCCGCCTCGCGCACAATATTATCCGTCGATGCCTTTTTGAATCCATGCAAAAATTCCCTCATCGCCGCATTTAAAATGCGTTCGCGTTTCTCCGTTTCCAAATGTAAAAATTTTTGGCAGTCTTCGTGTTCTTCGTTGTACATATTTTTCACACCTCCGTTGACTGACCCGATAAGTCAATTATATTTAATTGACTAAAAAAGTCAACATTTATTTTTCATAAAATGTAAAATGTTTTTCGGAGGTGTTTTGTTTGAAAATGCAAATTGCAAAAATTTTTTTGTTAATTGTGACAATATTTTTGTTTTCGGCTTGTAAAAATGCCGAAAACGAAATAATTGAACCAGGCGAAATAGCTTCATTACCCGAACCAACATCACAACCGGCGACGCCGCAACCGCCTTCATGGCGGGACGCATTCGCCGAGATATTGTTTGAACACAAGCAAATGGGCGACGGTCTGCGATTTTTCTTGTATGACTTTGACAGAAATGAAATCCCTGAGTTGCTGATTGTGGGCGAATACGAAGATGAAGTCTACGACGCGGTTTACACATTTCATGACGGCGCGGCGTTTTCGTTGGAATACGATGAAGAAGTGCGCATTTCCGATTACGCCCTTTACGCAAGAGGAGGCATCATCGCCCCCATGGATGAAACAGAAGGGATGATACCTTCTCTTGTCGGAATAGGAACGCTGTTCGGCGCAAGTTGGTATTGTTGGCAAGTTGTAATGGACGGAGATAGGTTGGTGATTCAAAACTCCGGCGGAATAATTATTGATTATGACACGCTCCATGAATTATTCGATGATTTCGGCAGAGACGCGGATACGGAAACGCTGCACGCCGCAATTGAAGAACACACGCATTTTTATGTAAACGATGAAATCGTTTCTGAGGAAGAATTTTTCCGCGTCTTTAATATTGCCCATGGTGTTAACGGCATATGGCATCGGCTTCCCCTTCCTTTACTTATAACCGATGAAAATATAAACGACGTAATTTATTTTTTGCGCGGAACATGAACGTGACCACTCTGAGTTCTTCGCGCTTAATGTTTGACGGACAAAAGGAAATGTTTATATCCGTTAGCTATCGCAAGGGATACAGGTGCGCCGGCATCCCAAAGATACGGATACTCCATAATTGTTGCTGTTTCTAACCCTTTTTCAAAAAATCATATCTTACAATTGCTATAGAAATTGATATTAAATCCATAAAATCCAGCAATAAAGCAGAATACGCCTTTACAGTTATATTATAGATTATATAAGTAAGTATACTTATTAAACTGCCTGCTCTTGTTATTTTCATTCGGGATTGCCACAATGAGTAAGTGAACATTAAAGTTCCCGCTATTAGTATTATGTCATAAAAACTACCGGCAGTGCATACTCCTGTTATCAAATATGTAGTAATAAATACAAGTAAAACAATAACAGAATTCTTTCTTTGGGTTTTCTTGTAATAATAAAATACTACACATCTAATCGTATTTATTATACATATAAATAAACCTACAGTCGCACCAAGAAAAAAATATTGCAAGGTATACACTAAATTTATCAGTATTTGAAAAAACAAAAATCTTTTACCTGTATTTTGTTGCAATCCAATGACTGATAATAACAGTGCTATTGCGCCGGCAATTTGTGCTACAATAAAATTCATTTATAGCCCCGCTCATTCCATATTAAAAGAATCGCCCCTCTTTCAGGGACAAAATGGTTTTGTCTTCCTAAAGTAATCTTACATAGCCTCCGACGATTATAACGGAGCCGTCGCGTCTTAATCCCACGGTATTAAACCATCCGGCGGAAATTGCGACAATGTCGCGCCAGTCGGAAACATGGCATTGAGTAAATGCTTCGTCTTCTTCCCAATAATCGTTATATATGATTCCGTTCATGCCGACCGCGACAACGGTTCCGTCGGAACGCAAACCAACCGTGTGAAATTCTCCGGCAGAAATCGCGACAATGTTTCGCCAGTCGGAAACATCGCATTGCCCGTGTGAATTATCCCCGACGGCAACAACCGTTCCGTCTGCTTTTAACCCTACCGAATGATATCCCCCGCCCGAAATTGCGACAATATCATTCCAATCCGAAATATCACACTCATTGTATGAATTCCGCCCCACCGCAACAACCGTTCCGTCTTCTTTTAAACCGAGATTATGATACCGTCCTGCGGAAATCGCAATTATTCCACGCCAGTGAGATGTATCGCGGTCTTCGTAAGCTTCGGTTGTTACGACGGTTCCGTCAGCGCGCAATCCTATTGTGTGAAACCAGTTTGCGGAAATCACAACAATATCGCGCCATTCGGAAACTTCAATTCTGCTGTCGCGTACATTTAAATCCCATATTTGCGCTACGGCAACGACCGTTCCGTCCGTTCGCAATCCAACGCAATGCCAACCCGCCGCTATTTCGATAATATCGTTCCATTCGGCTACGCCTATGCTGCTTTCGTAATTTCCTTCCCACACAGAAACCGTTCCGTCGGAATTTAAAATAATTGTGTGCCACGCTCCCGCCGCCACCCTATTGTAATTATCAAATTCATTTATCGGACGCATTACGTTGATTAATTCGCGTTCGTCAATAATTTCTTCTTCGGGTTCTGCTTCGGGCTCATCTTCCGTTTCTTCATCGGGTTCTGCTTCCGGTTCTGTTTCGGATTCATCTTCGGGTTCAACTACAAAAGGTATTATATCTGTGATTCGTTCGCTTCGGAATTCAGCCAAATTCACGGAAAACATATCGCCCCTGTTTTCGAACGTAAGGATGTACATACCTTCTTCCGTTTGCGTCAGCGAAATAGGTTCTTCTAAGAGCGAAAGTTCACTGTTTGTTGCAATGTCGGCTATGGAAATCGAAATAGGCAGGAAAATTCTGTACTCCTGCTCGGTTTCAATATTTTTTATATAAATTAAATACGGCGTAAAAAAATCCTCGCTTATGTTGTGTTCAAGCCTGTACTCAAAACGTTTGTCGGGCGTTGTGTGAAATTCCCCTACATGAAAAGATGCAGCGGGGCTTATCGTGCGCGTTCGTATTTCGCCGGTTTCAAAATCAACGAAATAATCCAAGGTAGAATTGAAGTAGGGATGTTCGGTCAGTGTAAATAAATATATCTGTGGATTATCCGTTGCTTCCAGCGTACCCCATGGTCCGCGCCCCAAAAGTCCGTAAGAATCAACACCGTTGCCTACTCGGAATTGGTGAGTGTTATGTATATCTTCCGCAAAAAGCGTGACAATTCCGCGTTCATCGTGTATGTACTCCAACTGAATATGATACAAAAATCGCCCGTCCGCAGTGTAGCGCGGCTCGTCTCTTACCGTGTCGGGGATAAGCCAGCCCCTGAAATTCGCCATCGAAAAAAGAAAAACCGACGATAAAACAAGCGCACCCAAAAGCATGTAGTTGAAAAATAGATGCAATTTGGAAGCCGCTTTATATTTTTTTACAACCCACGCAACTGTAAACACAAAAACGGCAATCACCGTAATAACCGCGAGTTGAAAAAAAGCCCAACTTAAACCGCCGCTGAGACGCGGGCTGAATTGGGATGTCATAAACTCGGAAAAAATTGCCAATCCCGTAACGGATATAGCAATCCACATAATAACTCTGTAAGTCTTCATGATTCCGCCCCCTTTTTCCGTTAAACCATTACATCAAAAATACGTTTATCTTCAATCTCAATCCACTCAGCTTTACGAACCATGTTTCCGGTGTCTCGGAAATCAAAAGTCAGCAAGTAACCGGTATCGGCGCGCTTGCTTTCGAGATAATCGCAGAGCTGTGCATATGCTTACAGTGTGTGTTCGTTCAAAACAGTATCTCGGATTTCCGCGCGGTAGTTTTCCATTTTTTCGAAGACGTCGGGGTCGAACGCGCCTATTATTCTTGCCGCCATCAGACCGGCGTTTGTTGCGCCCGCAACGCCGATTGCCATGGTTGCAACGGGAACGGCGGCGGGCATCTGGACGATGGAAAGCAGTGAGTCAATTCCGCTTAACGCGCGCGACTGTACGGGTACGCCGATTACGGGAAGAGACGTGTAAGATGCCGTCATGCCGGGCAGATGCGCCGCTCCGCCCGCACCGGCAATTATTACTTTAAGACCGCGCTCGGCGGCGGATTTTGCGTACTCCATCATATATTCCGGCGTGCGATGCGCGGAAACAACCTTTTTTTCGTATGCTATGCCCATGTTGTCGAGGATTTTACAAGCGTGTTGCATTGTTTCCCAGTCTGATTTGCTGCCCATAATTATGCCTACAAGCGGATTCATGAAAGCCTCTCCTTTAGTTTCGCCAACGCAACTGACGCGTCGTGGAAATCAAAATTTTCTATATGCCGAATTAATTCCCCGCTGCCGGGAATCAGGCGAATTACACGTACATAGTCCAAGCATTCCGGATTGTTTTCATTTAACAGCGGTTCGAGTTTTTCAAAAAGCTCGCCGGAAAAAACGATGTCGGACGGTTCCTCAGGAACTGTATTTTGGATTAGCGGTTCGAATTCCGATAAAGCCGCGTTTAATTCCTTTTCAAGGGTTTCTAAATGTTCGGGTGCAACGTGATTTTCGCTGTTTTTAAGCAATTGCTCGATTTGTTCGGCGGCTTTTTCCAGTTCTGTTTTTTCCAGTTGTCCCGCGTTGCTTCTTAATGTATGCGCCATTCGGTGCGCCGTCTTTATGTCGCCGTTTTGCAATGCTTCCGAAATTTCGGTAAATTTATTGGAATTAATTCGCACGAAAATTTCAATTAATTTTGTTCGCAATTCGTCCGTAATCTCTTCTTCCTGTGCCATAATTGGCTTATAATATTTCTCCAAACAAACCAAAAGGTCTTTGGGTCGAAACGGCTTACCCAATGACGCAACCATTCCGATTTTTGAATAAAGCTGTTGTTCCTTTTCCGAAATATCCGCCGTCAGCGCGATTATCGGAACCCCCGTGTTCATTTCGAGAATTTTTTTAGTCGCCTCTATGCCGTCCATTACGGGCATGTTGATGTCCATGAAAATCAGCCCGAACATCTCGCCGCGCACGCGTTCGCGCACCGTCTCAACGCCGACTAAGCCATTTTCGGCGATAACGGTTTTTATTCCGACACGCGATAGCTGTTCGGTGACAAGCTCCTGCATCATCGGGTTGTCTTCACAAAGCAGAACTTCACCCACAAAAGGCTTCTCATTCATATTTTTCACCGTTTCAAATATCATGGAAATAGTTTAACATATCCGTAAAAAATATGCAGGTGAATTATGCTGATTCTTCCGAAAACAGGCGCATTTGAATATGAAGAAAAACGCTCAAAATTTCTCGGATTCTGTGCGCCGATAACAACCGAAGAAGACGCGCGGAAAATCATCGCCGAAATTCGTGCAACGCATCCGAAGGCGAATCACAATGTGTTTGCCTACGCCGTCGGCTCCGTAACCCGCGCAAGCGACGACGGCGAACCCCACGGCACCGCGGGTATGCCCGTGCTGAACGTGTTTCAAAAAAACGGTGTAATCAACTATGTATGCGTCATAACCCGCTATTTCGGCGGAACACTGCTCGGCGCGGGCGGACTCGTCCGCGCTTATTCAAAAACCGCAAAAGGCGCAATGGAAAACGCCGAACCGCAAGAGCAAATTATTTCAAAAATCTACAGCGTCACCTGCCCCTACGCAAGTTTTGATAAAACAAAATATTTCTTTGAAAAACTCGGCGTTGAAATTTTAGAAACCTCATACACCGACCACTGCGCACTGACCGTCCGCGTAAAAGAAAAACACGCCTTGCAGTTTTTGCAAGGCGCGGGGTATAC
>JAIRVD010000016.1 GCA_031254075.1 Clostridiales bacterium | reverse complement strand
CGATTGGCAACACGCGCATAGTAATATGTGACGATTATTGCAAGGATAAAACGGAGTCGGAGGTTGATGCGGTTCTTGCCCGCATAGCGCGTAATTCACAGGCGGTTTTATCGGCGACTTCTTCAATCGCGTAAGAGCAATTTAATTAAAAAACAACCTCAACGGTGTGATATAATCGCATTCGTCGAGGTTGTTTTTTATGTTCGGGAGCGGTTTGATGTATAGAATGTTTTGGCATTGAGATTAATTACATAGTGAGCGCACTGATTCCTCGGTGCCGACATCGTTAAGGGTTGCGATGGCTTGCGGGGTAATCATCGTGAAACGCTGGCTTAGATAGCGTAGGGCTGCGCCTAGTTCTCCATCGGGTCCGCCGGATGCCGGTTTGGTATAAAAATTAGCTTCATTTATAATGAATCTCCAAGGTTTTTTCTTTTTTATTGAAAATAATTTTTTTGATTAAAAAATGTGCGGTTTTATTTTTTATTTTGAGCGAAACGAAATCGTCGGTGAAAAGCGCGTTAACGTTTGCGAAATGCTTGTGAAATGATTCGTAATTTTCGGTTTTGGCGGCGTTTAAATGCGCGAGTGTTTCGCTGCGTTCGGCGGTTAGAATTCGTCTGTTTTGTTTGTATTCTTCTTTTGTGTCGATTCCTTCGAGATAGGCTTCTTTGATGCGCCTTTCTTTTGCTTCGATTTTTTTAAGATGTTCGGATAAGAAATGAAAATCGTTTGATGTGTTTTTCGTTTCAATTGAAATTTCAAAACTGCTTTGGAAAATTATTTCGAACTGTTCTAAAACTAAATCTTCAAGAAGTACGGTTTTTACGCAATGGCTGATTTTACACGAACCTTTTGAATATCCATTGCATTGCATGTATGCGTTTTTCAGAACAACAAGCGTGCCGCCGCAATTACCGCAGCGCAACAAACCTTTCAGCCATGTTGAAATGCGCGCGCCGGAACGAGAGCGTGCGGGGCGAATTTCCTTTTGAACCGCTATTATTTCATGCACACGTTCCCATAATTCCGGTGAAATAATTGGTTCGTGTTCGCCTTGCGCTATTATGCTTTCGGGATTTTTAAAATTTCGGCGTGTTCTGCCGGTTGGCGTCCAGCGTGTTTTGCCGATGTAAACGGGATTGTTTAGTATGTACTCAATTGTTCTGTTCTCGAATTTGCAGCCGCGCTTTGTTTTTATACCTATTTCGTTGACGTAGGCGGCGAGCGCGCGAAGATTTTGTTTTTCCGCGAATTTATTATACAACAGCCGAACAACTTCCGCTTCGTTTGGTTCGATTGCTAATTTTTTTTCTACATATCTATAGCCGAACGGTGCGGTCGTTTGGTATTCGCCGCGAAGAGCTTTTTCCGTCATGCCCTTTTTTACCTCTTCCGCCAAATTTAATGAATAGTATTCTGCCATCGCTTCGAGCATCGCTTCAAGAATTACGGCGAATTTATCGTCTTCGATGCTTTCCGTAATGGAGATTACACGGATTCCCGCCTCTTTTTTCAGCAACGACTTGTAAACGACGCTGTCCTCGCGTGAACGCGCAAAGCGGTCAAACTTGTGAACAAGTATCACATCAAACGGCTTCGGCTTCGATTTTGCCGCCGCAATCATTTTCAAAAACGCCGGACGCTTGGCGGTTTTGCCCGAAATTCCTTCGTCTGTGTAAATATTTTTTTCCGAAATCGCAATACCGTTTTTCTTCGCGTAATCCCTCAACGAACGAAGCTGCGCACCGGGCGAAAATTCCGTCTGGTCGTCCGTCGAAACCCGTATGTAGCAAGCCGCGTTTTGCATCACGATATCACCCCCGCAATATATTATTTTTGCGGACAGAGTGTTTATGTGTTAAAATTTGCCACCTCTAAAATAATAAAAATAAAGGGATTCACAGTCAGTTTTGTAAAATTACGCACAGTTATCGAGCGAATAAATTCAAATGCTGCCGCATAAAGCAAATCAAAAAGGAGCCATTCTGATGGATTTCAAAAAAACAGAAAAACAATTCTACCAACCGAAAACCGTGCCGGGCATCGTGGATGTGCCGGAAATGAATTTTATCACAATAGACGGGCAGGGCGACCCGAATACGAGTGCGGAGTATTCTGCTGCGCTCGAAATGCTTTATGGTTTGTCGTATACGATAAAAATGACGAACAAAGTAATTTTGGAATATGTAGTTCCGCCGTTGGAAGGTCTTTGGGAAGTAGACGATGAATTTTTCAAAGGCGGCGGTGCGGCGATTGTGGACAAGAATAAATTTATATGGACTTCGCTTATTCGCCAGCCGGATTTTGTAACGGCGGATATTTTTGAAATTGCGAAAACCGCGCTGGCGAAGAAAAAGCCGCACTTGAATTTATCAAAAGCGCGGCTTATAAAAATTACCGAGGGGCTTTGCGTTCAAATAATGCACATCGGTTCGTATGACGACGAGCCCGCGACAATCGCCGTGCTGGATAAATTCGCGATTGACAACAGCTACGCAATCGACATAAACGCAACGCGACGCCACCACGAAATTTACTTATCCGACCCGCGCAAAACGGCGGCGGAAAAATTGAAAACTATAATCAGACATCCAATCAGGCACGCGAATTAAGCGTGTCGGTTTTTACGGCAACGCCGCAAAAAGATTACATTCTGAAAGGTTGATTAAACATGGCGAAAAAGCTAAGAAAAATGCTCGGTGATGTAAACTCGGTTTCGGCGGTTGCGCTGCGCGAACTTATCGACACACAAAGCAGGGAAACGATTCGCAAATGGTGTATTAATTATTCCGAGGCGAAGATTCTGCCGATTTTTGAAAAATACAGCGCGGGCGAAACACGTCCGCGAAATGCGTTAAATGCCGCACGTGATGTAATGGACGGAAAAGCAAAACTCGCCGCGGTGAAAAGCATAATCGGCGAATGCCAATCCGCCGCGAAAGAGCTTGACGCAAACCCCACGGCGCAAGCGGCAGCAAGAGCAATCGGATGCGGCGCGGGTATTGTTCAAACGCTGACACATTCGCTCGGATTATTTTTCTATGCGGCAGCGGCGATTGCATACGACCGCGTGGGACTTGACGCTTCGGACGAAGAATACGCCGCGATTGCTGAAGAAGTTTGCATCGGCTACACAAACGCGCTTCGCGAAATCGCGGTTGAAAACGAGCCGAATCCGGCTAAATTGAAATGGAACTGTTAAACATTACGCCGGAAAACCTTTGCGCGGAACATCTTTGCTGCGCAATCGGCGACAAAAAGCACGCCGCCGGCGTTGAAGAAAAAAAGGCGTGGCTTTCGCAGCGGCTTTCGGAAGGGCATGTTTTTCGAAAGCTTGACGCAAAAGGAAAAGTTTTCATTGAATACGCGCCGCTTGAAACGGCGTGGGTTCCCGTTATCGGCGAAAATTATTTTTATATTTACTGCCTGTGGGTTTCGGGAAGTTTTAAAGGCATGGGCTACGGGAAAAATTTATTGGATTATTGCATCATTGACGCGAGAGACAAAAATAAATCGGGCGTATGCGTAATAAGTTCAAAAAAGAA
>JAIRVD010000015.1 GCA_031254075.1 Clostridiales bacterium | reverse complement strand
CGCGATTTTTTTAAGGATAATTATTTTTTACCGTTTTTCGTTGTGCTTGTTGTTTCGTTTGTTTATCAATTTCTTGTTTATCTCAGCTCGGTTTTATTTTTCGGTCAACCCGATTTTTGGTTTTATTTCCGCGCGATTATTTTTCCGAAAACAATTTACACTGCGTCGCTGTCCGTTCCGTTGTACGCATTTTTATTTTTCATAAATTCACGAATCGAAAGATTTGAGGAACCCGTTAATGAAATATGAATTTAAAGAACTCATGCGTGATTTTTTAAACCTTATATTTCGCTTTATTTCCAACCGCGTTTTGTGGCTGTTGGTAATTGCGGGTTTCCTTTTTTATGTTCTCGTTGCGGAATTATACGAATTGCAAATAACTTTGGCGGACTCATACATTGCCGCGCCGCCGCAATCGCGTTTTGCCACGCGTCCGGTTTCGGCGCAGAGAGGAACTATCTACGACAGATATGGGCGTCCGCTTGCGATTAATGTGCCGATTTTCGTTGCGACGCTTGACCCGAGTGTTGTGATTACAAACGAAGCGTTGCTCGAACTCGCGCTTCTGTTCGAACGAAACGAAGAACGTTACGTCGATGATTTTCCGATTTCGCGCGAGGAACCGTTCGAATTTCTTTTTACGGGACCTTCGCCCGAAAATATAGCGCGGCAGGAATTCCGTTGGAAGGACGACATGGCTGTTCCGAATCCGCGCGAGGCAACCGCGCAAGAAACGTGGGATTTTTTACGCAACCAATTCAATATCGACCCGGAATTGTCAAACGAAGACGCGCGGCGCATAATGAATTTGCGCGCGCCGATTTTCCGCCAACGTTTACTCGATTGGAATAATTACACGCCTGAGCCGTTTGTTGTCGCGTATGATATTTCCGCAAACACAATGGCGACAATCGAAGAGCAAAACTTAATTTTCGGCGCGTTATCCATTGATGTTCAAACGCAACGCGAGTATCCCGCAGGGCACTATGTTTCGCATATGATTGGATATCTTCGACCGATTACCGCCGAGCAGCTCGAACGAAACGCGCATCGCGGCTACACCGAAAACGATTTATTCGGACGCGCGGGGCTTGAGCTTTCGATGGAGCATCATTTGCGCGGTAAATCGGGACAGCAAACATTCGAAGTAAACAACGCCGGACGACGAATCGCCGCGCCTGTGTGGGATATCGAACCCGAACCCGGTAATCGCGTTTTTCTTACGATAGATTTAGAATTGCAGATGCAGACGTTTCATATTTTGGAAGAAGCTTTAAGCGAGGTGCTGATTCGCCGTCTTGCGTCGGCGGGCGAGCAGGGCATTTCACTTGAGGAAATTTTTGTTTCATTCATCGAAGGACATCATTTGAATATTCCAAACGTGTTAAATGCCGAGCCGGATAACGCGGCTTATTCCTTGCGCGGATATATTCTTGCGCGTTTTCCGGAAGCCAACGCGCGGCAGGAAAGTGAAGAACGAATTCAGAGCATACTGACTGAAGGAATTCGTCAGAATTTCATTTCACCCGCGGATATTTTGCTTGCGTTAATAGGCACGGAACAGATTTCCGATGCTGACGGTACAATTGCCGGGCAGCTTCGGGCGCGCCCTTCTTCCGCTCATGATATTCTTGTGGAAAAAATTCGCTCGCGTGAACTAACGCCGCAAATGTTTAACGCAGACCCTTCGACCGGTTCCGTCGTCGTGACTTGTGTAAATACAGGCGATGTGCTTGCGGCGGTGACGTATCCTTCGTATGACAACAATCGGCTCGCGAATGATTTTGACAACGAGTATTTCCGCCACATTAACGCACTCGACCCCACGCATCCGATGACAAACCGTCCGTTTATGGAAACGCGCGCGCCCGGTTCTACTTTTAAAATGTTCACTGCCGTCGCCGCGCTTGAAGAAGGCGCAATCGGCGCAAACACACGCATTTTCGACGGTGTGCATCATACCGCGTCGGGCGTTCCGTCCGTGCGTTGCATGAACAGAAGCGGTCACGGAAGCATTACCGTTACGCAGGCGCTTGCCGTTTCGTGCAACTTTTTTTTCGCGGAATGCGGTTTTCGTTTGGGCAATTCGCGAAACGCAACGCGCAACACTCTTGACGGAATCACAACTCTAAACAATTACATGGCGTTTTTTGGCTTAAACGACCCGACGGGCGTTGAAATCGGCGAAGTTCACCAGCAGTTTGTAAGTCAGGGTTATCTCGGAAACACAATGGCTTCACCTGAATTTAAAATGCATCGTATGCGAACTTTCAATGTAAACGCGCTCGCCTCCGACCTGCGCTGGCGCGACGGCGACACCGCTCAGGTCACAATCGGGCAGGGCTACAACGATTACACGCCCGCGCAAATGGCTCGCGGAATTTCCGTGATTGCAAATCGCGGAGTAAATTATCCGTTGCGTCTTGTCAGTCTCGTAGAAAATTACGCCGGCGAAACCGTTGTGCGAAACGAACCGACGCCCATAGAATCCGACCTCGAAATCTCAGACTCAACTTGGGACGCAGTAATAGAAGGAATGCGTCTCGTAACACATCCCGGCGCAGGCGGAACCGGCGTTTCCGTTTTCCGCAACTTTCCCGTTCGCGTCGCCGGAAAAACAGGCACCGCAGAACAGGTAGGTACCCGCTTCTCACACACCGCTTTCGGCGCGTTCGCTCCGCTCGAAAACCCGCAAATCACAGTCTATGTAAATGTTCCGTTCAGCTCATCATCCGCATACAGACAAATGGCTGCCCACGTCGCCCGCGACGTAATCGGTGCCGCACTCGGCATAGACGCACAACCGGAATATCCGCAGGAGTTAAATGCGTTAAGAAGATAGGGAGTTGAGGGGATATCCCGTGAAAAAATTCATAATCGGTACAATTGTTGGTATATTTTCGACTTGAACTTGGAATCTATCACGGAAATTGATTATACTCGTCATGATTTATCGCATTGATTTAACAAGGGGGTAAAAAAATATGGCAATAAAACCAATTGTCACGATGAAGGGTCAGCGCGACGGTATTGATATCATTCTTGATGAGAAGGCGAAATTTGATGATATCAAGGAGAGTTTGCGGAAGAAGGTTTCGCAGGGGAAAAAATTTTTTGACGGTGCGAATGTGAAGGTTTCGTTTAAGGGGCGTAAGCTTGACGAACTGAGTGAGAAGATTTTAATTGATATAATTACGGAAGAAACGAATTTGGATATTACATTTGTTCATGGCGAGGATTTTAAAAAGAAGAAAACACCGTCGTTGAATTTATGGGGCAACAGCGCGAGAATAACTCCGCCGCCAATGGCGGAGCTTGAAAAATCCGCCGAAAAACAGGCGGAAGTTCCGGTTCCGGTTTCTTCTTCCGCGACGAAACCGGGATACAAGGAGAGCCAAACGGCTTATTATTACAGTGGATTACGTTCGGGGCAGCGGATAAAATATAACGGCTCGGTTGTGGTAATGGGCGATGTTAATCCGGGCAGCGAAATTGTTGCCGACGGCAATGTTATTGTTCTCGGCGCGTTAAAGGGAATGGCACATGCGGGGGCTTCGGGCGATGATACTTGCTTTATTTCGGCTCTAAATCTTCAGCCGACACAACTGCGCATCGCGGGGACGATTTCGCATGTTCCCGCAGGCGCGAAAAACGCGCGTTCTTCGGCGGCATATGCGTATATAAAAGACGGTCAGGTTTTCATCGGACCGCTGTAAAGGGAGGATATTTTTAATATGAGTGAAGTCTATGTAA
>JAIRVD010000324.1 GCA_031254075.1 Clostridiales bacterium | reverse complement strand
TGAATTTCGAAATATAGACGCATTCCAATGTTTATGCTATACTCCCTCAAATTGGAAGGAGAGAACGGAATGGTTCATATAGTAGTTGACAGCGGATGTGATGTAAGCAAGGAAGTAATCGAGGGTGAAAATTGCAAATTAACGCATGTTCCTTTGAATTTACAAATTGATGATACAGTATATGTTGACGATGAAAATTTGGATTTAACGAAATATTTGGAGCATATGGAATCAAGTAAAAACGCGGTAAAAACATCTGCGCCGTCGCCGAGTTTATTTATGGAGGAATTCAAAACGGGCGACAGTATTTTTGTGGTAACGCTTTCAGGCAAACTCAGCGCGACTTATCAAAGCGCGGTTTCGGCGAAGGATATGTACATTGAAGAATACGGAGAAAAATTTATTCATGTTTTCGACAGCTTAACGGCGGTAATCGGCGAGGGTATAATCGCGATAAAAATTGCGGAGCTTGCGAAAAAAGGTATGAGCGCAATCGACATCAAAGAGCAAGTAGCCGAATTTATGAAAAACATGCATACGGTGTTTATTTTAGACAAATTCGATAATTTGGTGAAAACGGGCAGGGTAAGCCCTTATATCGCAAAGCTTGCGACGGTTTTAAACATCAAACCGGTTTGCATCGCAAGCGAAGGAACAATAAAAATGGTGGACAAGGCACGCGGATATTCAAAAGCGGTTGCAAAAATGATTCAATTTATCAAAGAATACGCCCCTGACATCGAATCAAGAACTGTCGGAATAACACATGTAGCGGCATATGAAAAAGCAGTTGCGCTAAAAGAAGATTTGATGACGCAGCTTCGTGCGAAAAACGTAATCATCCAAGAATGCCGCGGTGTAACAACGACTTACGCAAATCGCGGAGCGGTAATGGTGGCGTTTTAAAATGCCCGATGTAATAATCATCGGCGGCGGTCCTGCGGGAACAACGGCGGCGATATACACGGCTCGTGCGAATTTTAATACGACAATTATTTACAAAAACTACGGTGCGCTTGAAAACGCCGAGCTTGTCGGGAACTTCTACGGCTTTTCCAAGATAAGCGGAAAATCTTTATTTGAAAAAGGACTTATACAAGCGCGAATGAACGGCGCGAAAACAATTGCGGGCGAAGTCGTAGGGCTTCGCAAAAAAGATGACTGCTTAATAGTAGAAACAGAAAACGCTTCCTATGAAAGCAAAACCGCTTTGCTTGCAACGGGAGCAAACCGCGACACTCCGAAAATCACGGGTATCGCCGAAACGGAAGGACGAGGAATAAGCTATTGTGCTATATGCGATGGCTTTTTTTATCGTGGAAAAGAAGTCGCGGTACTCGGAAGCGGCGCGTATGCGCTGCATGAAGTCGAAGACTTGCTTCCGCTCGCATCAAAAATAACGTTGCTCACGAACGGGGAAGAGCCTTCCGTAAATTTTCCCGATTCCGTTTTTATTCGCAAAGATAAAATTTTAGAAATTAAAAATGAAAAATCAAAAATTTTAATACCCGGTTTAAACGAGCAAAAAAAATTAAAAAGCGTAATCTTCGAAACGGGAGAGGAGCTTCCGCTGTCGGGATTGTTTGTCGCGGTCGGAATTGCGGGGGGTACAGAGCTTGCCCGAAAAATCGGCGCGGCGGTTGACAGCGCGGGTTCGGTTATCGCAGACAGCGAGATGCGTACATCGGTGCCGGGGCTTTGGGCTGCGGGTGACAGTGTCGGCGGTTTAAAGCAAATTGTAAAAGCGTCGCACGAAGGTGCGATTGCCGGAATTAATATTGCAAAATTTTTACGGGGATAAACGCTGGACAAGCCGTACTTTATTGTGTATTATCTCATTTGATGAAAACTAATCTTGCCGGGGGGGTACCCACGTTGATAGATATCGACAACACACAGGAGTTGAAAGCTCGGATTAAAGTAATCGGAGTAGGCGGCGGCGGAAACAACGCCGTTGACCGAATGGTTGATGACGGAATTGGAAATATTGAATTTATTTCGGCGAATACAGATAACAAAGCCTTGGCAAAGTCTAAGGCAACGATAAGAATTCAGCTTGGAGAAAAGCTTACGCGCGGGCTCGGAGCGGGCGGAAAGCCCGAAACAGGTCGTCGCGCCGCAGAAGAAACGCGGGACATGCTTGCGAACGCCATTGACAACACAGATTTATTATTTATAACCGCCGGAATGGGCGGCGGAACCGGAACGGGAGCAGCGCCCGTAATCGCGGCGATTGCGCGCGAAATGGGAATCTTGACAGTGGGCGTTGTAACGAAACCGTTTGCATTCGAAGGCGGACCGCGTATGCGAAACGCCCTTGCGGGAATAAATGAATTACGCAAAAATGTTGATACGCTTGTAATAATTCCTAACGAGCGTCTTCTTTCAATTGTAGGCGATGATGTTTCTCTTGTGGACGCGTTCCGCCGTGCAGACGAGGTTCTTCATCAGGGCGTTGTGGGAATAAGCGGCGTTATATTAGAGGACGGGCTTGTAAATCTCGACTTCGCCGACGTTCGCACCGTTATGGAAGACCAAGGCATTGCGCATATGGGAATCGGTCGTGCTTCGGGCAAAAATAAAATTGAAACCGCAATCAAAGAAGCGATTAACAGCCCGCTGCTTGAAACGTCAATAAGTGGCGCAAAGGCAGTAATCATCAGCTTTACGGGTGATACAAGCATGGGACTGAAAGACCTCAGCGCGGCGGCAAACTTTGTCGGCTCTGCGCTTGACCCCGACGCCGAAGTAATGTTCGGTGCGACGATTGACGATTCGCTGAAGGACGAAGTTCGTGTAACCGTTGTTGCAACCGGCTTAAACGAAGACATTGCGCTTTCCGCGGGAGCGGCTGCGCGCCGTCAGCCCGACCCGTTTCAGGTTATTTCTTCAAACGACCGCCCGCCCGATATTCAGGAAGCCAAGGAAGAACGCGACGAGTTAAAACCCATTCGCGAATCAAATTTCCGCTTAATTAACGAAGACATTACACCGCCGTTCCTCAGGGATTGGAAAAAGCGCACCGACAGAAGTTAAAACTTACGAATAAAAAAATACAAAAAAGTCCAACCTAAATAAAATTAATTTGGGAAGGACTTTTTTTATGAGAAAAATTTTATTAATTGTTTGCGCGTTGTTTTTTTCCGTTCCGGCATTTGCGAATTCGAATGTTTCGATTGACGCGAAGGCGAGTTTGCTGATGGAAGCCGAAACGGGCAAAATTCTGCACGAACATAATGCGCATGAAAAGCTTGCGCCGGCGTCGGTGACAAAGGTAATGACTATGTTGCTGATTTACGAGGCTCTCGACCAAGAGCGCATTAAATGGGACGACATCGTTACCATCAGCGCGCACGCGGCTTCAATGGGCGGCTCGCAGATTTTTCTTGAACAGGAAGAACGCCAGAGCGTTCGCGATTTGACTAAGTCGATAGTGATAGCCAGCGCAAATGATGCCGCCGTTGCTATGGCGGAATTTATTTCGGGCAGTGAAGAGGCGTTTGTTTCGCAAATGAACGCAAAGGCGCAATCACTAGGCATGACAAACACCAATTTCGTTAATTCCTGTGGGCTCGACGCACCCGGACATCTCACAACCGCACACGATATCGCGTTGATGTCGCGCGAATTGATTTTAAAATATCCCGAAGTCTTTGACTACACAAAAATTCGCCTCGATAAAATTATCCACAGAACCGCTCGCGGCGAAGAAGAATTCGGGCTGACTAATACAAACCGTTTGATTCGCAGTTATTCCGGCGCAACAGGCCTTAAAACAGGCTCAACGGGCGAAGCGCTCTACTGCATTTCCGCCACCGCCGAAAAAGAAGGAATGCAACTTATCGCAGTCGTTCTTGCCGCGCCCGACCCCGTGATTCGTTTCGACGGCGCAATGAAAATGCTTGATTACGGTTACGCAAACTACACACTTGTCGCCAAGGAAGACGAAGGAACCCCGATGGGCGAAATTCGTATATATAAGGGCGAAATCGAATCCTCTCCCGTCGTTATCAAAGAACAGGTCAACATGCTTGCACCAAAAGGCAAGCACGTTGTTCTCGACGGCGAAGTCATTATCTGCGATTCGCTCAACGCGCCCGTCGCGCAAGGTCACGCCGCAGGCGAAGTCATATACACTTGGGAAGGAACGGAAGTCGGGCGCAGTCAACTGATTATTCCCGAGGATATTGAAAAGGCATCGGTTTTTGATATCATGCAGCGAAATTTCAAGCGATGGTTTTTTAGCGATTAGCATGTTTATTTATTAAGGCAATCGGAACGCGGATTTTGTAAAATTCGCGTTCATTATTTTTTAAATATTTTTAATAAACAATTAATAAACCTTTTTTTGACAACAAAAATTATCCGTGTTAGTCTTGGAAAAAAGGAGGGATATCTATGAGTAAAGTGATGTTTGGTATTAAATGGTTTGTTCTCGGAGTTATTTTTACGGTAGCGTTATCGGGGACGGTTGTAGTGGCGAGTCCTGCGTTGCGTGAGATAATTTTTGGGGTGACTGTCAGTGTTAACGGGGTTCCCGTTAATT
>JAIRVD010000125.1 GCA_031254075.1 Clostridiales bacterium | reverse complement strand
TTACGATGTTTCACTGCGTTTGTCACGCGGCGAAAACGTCGGCGGAGAAAATTTAGTTTACGGAATGGCACAGGGCGCGGTTGGAATTACCGCATACGAAGGTTCGACAGCGGCACTCGTTGACGCCGAAATTCACGCCGACACAATGGCGTTGGGCGAACGCGTAATTTCCGGCGAATTGCAAATCCCGACAAACGCCGCTGAATTGGAGATTTTTATTAACGGATTAAACTAATGCACGCCGTTCGCATGAGCGGCATTACGAAGAATTTCGCGACTGTCCGCGCACTTGACAATGTAGATTTTAAAGCAGAAAAAGCCTGCGTCCACGCCCTTCTCGGCGAAAACGGCGCAGGCAAAACTACATTAATGAACATTTTATACGGCTTGTATTCCGCGGACTCAGGCGAAGTTTATATTAATGAAAAAAAAACAATAATAAAAAACCCGGCGGCGTCCATCGCAAACGGAATCGGCATGGTTCATCAGCATTTTATGCTGGTCGGCAAGCTGACCGTTGCTCAAAACGTGATTTTGGGCGCGGAGAAAACAACGCTGGGTTTTTTCAATTCAAAAAAAATACGAAACGAAATATTAGAAATTTCAGAAAAATTCGGACTGCGTGTCGAACCGGATAAAAAGATAGAAAATATTTCCGTAGGAATGCAACAACGTGTTGAGATTTTAAAGGTTCTGTATCGCGGTGCGGACATTTTGATTTTTGATGAACCCACGGCAGTTCTTACGCCGCAGGAAATTTCCGAGCTGACGGCGATTATTAAAAATTTGGCAGACTCGGGCAAAACCGTAATTCTGATTACACATAAATTGAAAGAAATAAAACAAGCCGCGCAAAAATGCACGGTGATTCGCCGTGGTTTCAATATCGGCACCGTTGACGTCTGCGATGTTTCGGAAAAACAACTCGCGTCAATGATGGTCGGACGCGAGGTTGTATTTGATTTTTTACATGAAAAGAAAAACGAGCCGGGCGATGTGATTTTAAAAATTGAAAATCTTACCGTCGAAGATAATCGCGGCGTAAAAAAATTAAACGGCTTTAATCTCGAACTGCGCAAAGGCGAAATCTTCGGAATCGCGGGCGTAGACGGCAACGGACAAAAGGAACTTGTCGAAGCGATTACTTCATTGCGAAAAATAAAATCGGGCAGCATAAAAATTAACGGCAACGAAATCGCCAACACTTCGCCCGCCAATGTAATCAAAAATAAAATCAACACAATCCCCGAAGACCGCCAACAACTAGGGTTGGTTTTGGATTTTTCCGTTGAGGACAATGCAATATTGGGAAAGCAAAATGAGTTTTCCAACAAAGGAATATTGCAATTTGAAAAAATTACAAAGCACGCAACGGATTTAATCGAAAAATTCGACATTCGTCCTTCCGGTTGTGAAAAAACAAAAATGAAGTCACTCTCGGGCGGCAATCAACAAAAATTTATCATCGCGCGAGAAATCACGAATAATCCCGATGTATTAATCGCCGTTCAACCTACACGCGGCGTGGATATCGGCGCGATTGAATTTATCCACCGCACATTGCTCGCCGAACGAGAAAAGGCGATTCTGCTCATCTCATTGGACTTGGACGAAATTCTCAGCCTATCCGACACAATCGGCGTAATTTACGAAGGAAAAATCGTAAAAACCATGAAAAACGAAAATATCGACGAAGAAAAATTGGGATTATTAATGGCAGGCGGAAATGCGTAAATTTTTTATAAATTTTTTGAGAATGCCCGTCACAGGCAGTCTTTTTGCGATTTTCGCCGCCGTTATTGTCGGCGCGATTATTTTGCTTGCAGCGGGACATAATCCGATTCGGGCGTATGCGGGGCTTTTTTACGGCGCGGTCGGACAGCCGCGATTCGCGGTTCAAACAATAATTGCGTCAACCTCGCTGATTCTGACCGGGTTGAGCGTTACTTTCGCGTATAAAACCGGGCTTTTTAACATCGGCGTCGAAGGGCAGTTTATTATCGGCACGGTTGCGGCGGTTTTTCTCGGTCATTTTTTAAAACTTCCGCCCATTGTTCATCCCGCCGCCGTAATGACGGGCGCGATGCTTGCCGCAGGCGCGTTCGGCGCGATTGTCGGCTTTCTCAAAGCAAAATTCAATATTCACGAAGTCTTATCGTCAATCATGCTAAACTGGGTTGCAATCAATTTGGCGAATTTATACATCAGCACCGAACGTTTTTATCAGGAAGTCGGCAAGGCACACGGCATTCAGAACAGCGCGAGTATCATTTTCTTACACGAAATGAAACGAACTCCCGAGGGAATCGCGCAAATCCGCGAACTCGGTTTTCTTTCCGAAATTCTTTTGCGCACCGATGTGAATTTCGGAATCTTCATCGCAATCGCCGCAGTCTTCTTCGCAAAATTTTTTCTCGACAAAACATCGGCGGGATACGCGCTTAAAGCCGTCGGCGCAAACAAAGACGCCGCCGAATTCGCCGGAATCAATATAAAAAAATACATGGTTCTCTCAATGTTCTTCTCCGGCGCAATCGCCGGTCTCGCCGCCGCCGTTCACATCACAGGCGTTTCGCCAAACACCGTCACACTGTTACCCGCGTTCCAAAACTACGGCTTCAACGGAATTCCCGTCGCCCTGCTCGCCAACGCTTCCGTCATTCCAAACATCTTCGCCGCTCTGCTGTTCGGCGGAATGAACTACGGCGCCGGCTACATCCAAAGCAACCACGGCATCGCAACGGAAATCATTGAGATAATGATTGGGTTAATCGTCTTCTTCGTAGCCCTTCGCGCGGTTTGTGTGAAAATTGCGAATATAATCGAAAGGAAAAAATATGGTTCTTCTAATTAGCATAACTTTAATGTACGCCGCGCCGTTGATTCTCGCTGGCTTGGGCGGAGTGATTTCCGAGAAATCGGGCGTTGTTAATCTCGCGCTTGAGGGGATAATGACGATTGGGGCGTTTGCGGGCGCGGCGGTTGCGTTTGTAACGGGGAACGCGTGGCTCGGGTTTTTCGCGGCGGGAGCGGCGGGCGGCGGGCTTGCGTTGATGCACGCGATTGCGACGGTTACGTTTAAGGCAGACCAAACGATTTCGGGCGTTGCGTTGAATTTTATCGGACCGGGGCTTGCCATTTTTTTTACGCGAATTTTATTCGGCGCGGTTCGTTCCGACCCGGTTACGGCGCGGATGCCGAAAATTTTTAACATCGACATAACGCTAATCATCGGAATTTTTTTTGTTATCGCGATGTATATTTTTTTATACAAAACAAAATGGGGCTTACGAATTATCGCAATCGGCGAACATCCCGCCGCGGCGGATACGCTCGGTATTAACGTGAGCTTGACGCGCTTCTTGTGTGTGATTGCGTCGGGCGTTTTTGCGGGTTTCGGCGGTGCGGCGTTTACGCTTTCGATTGTGAGTGTTTTCATGCCGAATGTTATCGCGGGTGCGGGTTTCATTGCGCTTGCGGCGGTAATTTTTGGCAAATGGACGCCGCACGGATTA
Organism: Clostridiales bacterium; assembly: GCA_031254075.1. Taxonomy (GTDB): domain Bacteria; phylum Bacillota; class Clostridia; order Lachnospirales; family WQUN01; genus WQVC01. The sequence continues at coordinate 1,899 of JAIRVD010000125.1, read as the reverse complement.
CTCGGCGCGTGTTTAATCTTCGGATTCTTCCAAGCGCTGTCGATTCATCTGCGCGGTCAAGACCTTCCCGTTCCGTTGCAAATAATTACGTTGCTTCCCTATTTGCTAACGCTTATAATCTTGGTATTGTTTGTAGGAAAATCCGTCGCGCCGAAAGCGGTCGGCGTGCCATATAATAAGGAGGCATGAAAATGCTAAACGTCAAACCGAAAGAAAACTGTATGTACGACGAAATCTCGCTTGGGGAAGTTATGCTGCGGCTCGACCCCGGCGAAGGACGAATTCGCACCGCGCGAAATTTCCGCGCATGGGAAGGCGGCGGCGAATACAATGTCGCGCGCGGGCTTCGAAAATGCTTCAAGCTTAACACCGCAGTTGTGACTGCGTTTGCGGACAACGACATCGGCTACTTAATCGAAGATTTTATCTTGCAGGGCGGAGTTGACACAAGCTTTATAAAATGGGTTCCATACGACGGAATCGGGCGCAACGCGCGAAACGGCTTAAACTTCACCGAACGCGGCTACGGCGTTCGCGGCGCAGTCGGCATCAGCGACCGCGCAAACACAGCCGCCGCAAACCTCAAACCCGGAGACATCGACTGGGAATACATCTTTGGCGAATGCGGCGCACGTTGGTTCCACACCGGCGGAATCTTCGCCGCACTCTCCGAAACTTCCGCCTTGGTTGCCCTTGAAGCCGCAAAATGCGCAAAAAAACACGGAACCATCGTAAGCTACGACCTAAATTACCGCCCGTCCCTTTGGAAAGACATCGGCGGAAAAGCCAAGGCACAAGCCGTTAACAAAGAAATCGCCAACTACATCGACGTAATGATTGGCAATGAAGAAGACTTTACCGCCTGCCTCGGCTTCGAAATCGAGGGCAACACCGAAAACCTCTCCTCACTCAATCTCGACGGCTTCAAGGCAATGATTGCCGAAGCTTCCGCCGCATACCCCAACTTCAAAGTAATCGGCACAACAATGCGCGAAGTTCAAACCGCCACAATCAACGACTGGTCTGCAATCTGCTGGGCAGAAGGCATCATCTATACCGGCATGGAACTCAAAAACCTCGAAATCCTCGACCGCGTAGGCGGCGGCGACAGCTTTGCCTCCGGACTAATCTACGGCCTGATGCACAATCTCGACTACCAAACCGCCCTAAACTACGGCATCTGCCACGGCGCACTCGCCATGACAACCGCCGGAGACACATCAATGGCACTGCAAAAAGAAGTCGAAAGTTTAATGAAAGGCGCAGGGGCAAGGGTGCAGAGATAAGCAAACTTACATCCCGATACTCGCCCGTGCGGCGTTGTGTTCTTCCAGTGAGCGGGTGAATATGTGTTCGCCGGTTTCTTCGTCGCGTAAGACGAAGAAGAGGTAGTCGGTGTCTGCGGGATGGAGTGCGGCTTCGATTGCGGCGAGACCGGGGTTTGCGATGGGACCGATGGGCAAGCCGCGGTTGCGGTAGGTGTTGTAGGGTGATTCGATATCGAGGTGGACATAGAGCAGGCGCAGGGGCGGGTCATCCATTGCGTATTTTACGGTTGAATCCATATCGAGGCTCATGTTGCGGGCGAGGCGTCGGTGGATAACCTGAGAGACGAGTGCGCGTTCGCTTGCGAGGCGTGTTTCGCGTTCGATGATGGATGCCATGATGATTACATCGTCCGTGGAAAGATTGAGTTCTTCGGCGCGCATTTGCAAATCGAAGGTGAATTTTTGGTCGAAATTGTGCAACATTCGCGTGATGATGTCGCCGGGGTTGGGGTTAACTGGGATTTGATAGGTGTCGGGGAAGAGATAACCCTCCAGACGGTTCGGGCGGTCTTGCGGAATTTCCGTCAGAAAATTGAAGTTGAAATAACCGTTTTGCGCAACGAACAAAAAT
>JAIRVD010000108.1 GCA_031254075.1 Clostridiales bacterium | reverse complement strand
TTAAATATTTCGGAAATGAAAATGTACCGCAAGCTTCCCGTGCCTGTCGGATATGTAAAATCGTCGGAAATTTTTACCGACGGCACGCCGATAATTATCAGAACCGTCGAAGGCGATGTGGAAACAAGCGCGTCCGACAACATATATTTTATGATAGGGGTAGCCGGAGAAGTGTATCCGATTTCATCGGAAAAATTTTCGCAAAGCTACACGTTGCACGACGAATCGCCCGAAGTAAATTTCGATTATTCCCCGACGGTAAAAAATAAAATCACGGGCGAGTCAATAAATCTGTTGGAATTTGCAAAATCTTGCGTGGCAACGGGCGAAACAAAAATTTTCGCAACTCCCATAGAAAAAAACACAAAGGTTTTCACAAAATGGGACAGAGAAGGTTATATTTGCGGGAAAATCGGCGATTATTTAGCCATAAGAGCCGACGAAACAAATGACGTGTATATAATACGAAAAGATATCTTCGAAGGAACATATGTTTGTTGTAATTACGCTTGAAAATACTATAATAGAAGGAATATAAAGGAGGTGGGCGTGTTGGAAAAAGACGTTAAAATTTTATATGAAAAATTAATCACGGAAATAAGAAAATACCGCCCGGGTACCTCTTTGAAAATGATTGAAGAAGCGTTTGAAATGGCATATAGCGGGCATAAAAATCAAACGCGTAAAACGGGTGAGCCGTATATAATCCACCCGCTTGCGGTTGCGGTAGCGTTGGCAGAAATTCACACAGACCTTGAGTCGATTGCGGCGGGTTTGTTGCATGATGTGGTTGAAGACACGCATTATACGCGCGAAAATATCGTTGAAAAATTCGGTGATGATGTTGCGTTGCTTGTAGACGGCGTTACTAAAATCGAAAAAGTCGCGTATATTTCGCGGACAGAACGGCAAGCCAGTAACTACCGCAAAATGTTTTTTCATATGTCGCAAGACGTTCGCGTGTTGCTGATAAAAATCGCCGACAGACTGCATAACATGCAAACGCTTGAAGGGCATTCCGAAGCAAAGCAACGCGAAATCGCGCAGGAAACACTTGACATCTACGCACCGCTTGCGCATCGGCTCGGTATTTCGAAATTGCGTTATGAATTGGAAGATTTGGGTTTTAAATACACGGAAAGAAAATTGTATGACGAGCTTTCCAATAAAATTGCGATAAAGCAATCCGAACGGCAGGAAATTGTCGAGCAAATCATAAAAGAAATTCGCGCGCGGCTCAACGTCAAAGGGATAAAAGCACATGTAGAAGGCCGCCCGAAACGTTTCTACAGCATTTATAAAAAAATGATGAGCCGCAATAAAACTTTGGAAGAACTTTTCGATTTATATGCCGTGCGCATTCTTGTGGAAGAATTAACGCAATGTTACGAAGTTGTCGGGCATTTGCATGATATGTACACGCCGATTCCGGGACGTTTGAAGGATTATATCGGAATGAAAAAACCGAACGGTTATCAATCGCTTCATACGACTTTAATGGGGCCCGGAGAACCGTTTGAGGTTCAAATTCGAACATTTGAAATGCATAGCATTGCGCAATACGGAATCGCCGCGCATTGGAAATACAAAGAAGGCGGCAAGGCGGCAAAGGATAAATGGTTGCATGAAATCATGGATTGGCAGCGCAGTATGTTCGAGTCGGGCGACGACGGCGACGATTTCCTTGACGCGCTGAAAATGGATTTAAACGCGTTCAACGAACATGTTTATTGTTTTTCGCCGAGGGGCGAACTCGTTACGCTCAAAGGCGGCTCTTGTGCGATTGATTATGCGTATACAATTCATTCTGCCGTCGGAAACCGAATGGTAGGTGCGCGCGTAAACGGAAAAATCGTTCCGGTTGACCACAAACTTGAAACAGGCGACCAAGTTGAAATTTTGACAAGCAATAACGCAAAAGGTCCGAGCCGCGATTGGCTGAAAATCGTAAAATCCAACACCGCACGTACAAAAATTACGCAATGGTTTAACAAGGAAAGCCACGACGAAAATCTTCGAAAAGGGCGAGAAGCATTAGAAAATGTCGCGAAAGACGAAAATATTACACTTTGGGAACTGCTTGAGGATGGACGCGAAGCCGATGTTTTAGACCGTTTCAATTGCAAAAACATGGACCAGCTTTATATTATGGTCGGCGTCGGCGGATTAAAAGAAAAATTAGTTATAAATTATTTATATCGCGAATATGAAAAAACGCTTCCGCCGCTGACAGGCGAGGAATTAATTCAAGAATTATTGGACAAGAGCGACAAGCTCGAAAAACACAAACTCGGAAGCGGTATCGTAATAAAGGGAATAGGCGACACCACCGTTCGTTTCGGAAAATGTTGCGGACCGCTGCCGGGCGACGAAATTCTCGGCTTCGTAACACGCGGACGCGGACTCACCGTTCACCGCAGTGACTGCGTAAACATCATTCATATGGATGAATTTAACCGACGCCGCCTAATCGAGGCGTCGTGGCATAAAGACTTAAAACGTGAAAACAGCTATCATACAGATATCAGAATAGATTGCAACGACCGTGACGGCTTACTGGCGGATGTAACGCGTATTTTTTCCGAAGAAAAATTAAAGGTAAAAACGATGAATGCCCGCACAAAGCAATCCGAAGCAGTGTTCGACGTAGGTTTGGAAATAGAAGACGGCGAACGCCTCAGCCATTTGACAAAAAGACTGCTTAACATCCCCGGCGTCTGTGAAATAACCCGCGTAAACGCATGATTCACCTGCTGTGCCACCGCGATTTCATGAACGAAGTTCAAGTCGCAACGCAGGTTTTTTTTCCGGGTGAAACATTCGCGTTTGTCGAAACCGTAGCGGAAAGCGGCTATACGGTAGAATTCAGCACCGATACCGCAGTTGTTTACAACAACGGAACAGAAATTGCGCGTTATTTTTTTTGCGGCGAAGACGGTGAAAAATTTTTAACCGCGAAAAGAAAAGCAATTCTAACCGTATACCACGCATTGCAAAAAGCCGTCGGCGCATACACCCCATGGGGCGCACTGACAGGCATCCGCCCGTCGAAGCTTGTGCGTGAATGGCTTGATTGCGGTTGCGATAACGAAGAAATCATAACCGCACTTGTCGATGTATTTTGTTGTAACGAAAAAAAAGCAAGACTCGCGCTTTCCGTCGCGCACGCGGAAAATAAACTCACCTCCGTTATTGCGGCACTGAATCAAGTTAAGCACCGCAATCCCCCCGAAATGCCAATCGGCATTTATATCAGCATTCCGTTTTGCCCGACGCGTTGTGTATATTGCTCGTTTAATTCTTCGCAAAAACCACCCGGCGAATTTTTTTTAGAAAAATATATTTCCGCGCTGATAGATGAAATCAAAAAAAAATCCTCCCACGCGAAAATTTCTTCAATTTACATCGGCGGAGGAACGCCGACTTTTTTATCGGAATATTTATTGGAAAAACTGCTCTGCGCGGTCGGCTCGGAGTTTGACGTATCAAACACCACCGAATACACCGTCGAAGCAGGTCGCCCCGACACGCTTACGCCCGCAAAGCTAAAAATTCTGCGCAATCACAATGTAAACCGCATCGCAGTAAATCCGCAAACCTTAAATGACACCACGCTGAAATCCATCGGTCGCAATCACACTGCCGCCGATTTTTTAAAAGCATTTTCCCTCGCGCGTGAAGCAGGCTTTACCTGCATTAACACCGACCTAATCGCAGGTCTCTCAAACGAAACCCCCGACGACATGCGCCGTAATATGGAAGTATTGAAAAAGCTTTTGCCCGAAAACATTACGATTCACACATTGGCGGTAAAACGCGCGTCGGTACTTAACGAGCGGCGGCATGAAAAAAATTTGCCGAAACAACAAGGGGCGAATGAGTCCTCCGCAGTAGAATCTATGCTTTCGATAGCCGCGGAGGAATGCGCCGCGATGGGGCTTTCGCCATATTATCT
>JAIRVD010000052.1 GCA_031254075.1 Clostridiales bacterium | reverse complement strand
TCACCATATCAAAATCACTTTCCGTAATCGCGAACATGTAATTTGCGTCATCTATTTCAACGGGAAGCACGAGAACCTTTTGGCTTTCGTTCATAAATTCCGCGGAGGGGTGAGCGGCGGCGAGCGGAATCGGGTCGAAATCAACGACGATATCGTAGTTTGAAAAATTTTCGAAATACATATTCTGCGTATTTCCGATTGAATCATAGAATCCGAGCGAAAAAACAAGCAACGCGCATGAACCGCACATTCCGAGAACGACGGCAAAAAAACGCCCCTTGTTTCGCATCGAATTTTTTATTGCGTAGCGCGTGTTAAACGAAAACCTTTTCCATAAGAAGCCGGCGTTTTCAATAAGAATTTTTTTGCCGCCCTTCGGAATACGCGGACGCATCGCGATTGCGGGAAGCATCGGCAAAATCGCGAACAACGCGACAAGACCCGAAACCGCGCAAATCAAAACGGAGATTACAACGGCAAGCAGCCACAGCCACGGATAGATTACGAAATTAAGCGTCGGAACTTCAAACATTGACGAAAAAATTCCGATAATCAAATCGCTAATCACCGTCGCCGCAAGGCATCCCAAAATCGCGCCGAAAAACGCCGCAACACAAAATTGCGCAAGATAAATAAAAATAATTTTTCCGTCCGAAACACCGACGGCTTTCATCGTACCTATTTGCCGTCGGTCTTTTTGAATCGTCCGTTTTAACATTACATAGATAACAACGGCAATCAGCACCGCGAAAATCAACGGAAAAATATACGCAAAACTGCTGATTTCCCCCAAATCCGAGCGGTATAAATAATAATTTGATTGGTCTTTTTGCAAGATAGTTCTGAATGCGCCAATGTCAAAATCGACAGTTGAATTAGTTGAATCTGTAAGCGCAACAATTTCATTAAATCCTTCCGGGAAAAAATCAGGAGTTACAAAAATTACTGCGAAACGGTCGGGATGCGCCATCAGCGTGCGCTCGTTTTGAACCATGTATATGTATTCCGGCGAGGCGGCAAGCCCCGTTATTGACAAAACTCTTTCGCCAAGAGTAAGCGTGTCGCCGATTTTTAAATTCATTGCAACCGCGTTTCTGTTTAGCAAAATGCATTCCGTTTCGCTTTGCGGCAATCTTCCTTCATATATATAAGGAAGGTTTATTTCGTCGGTCAACGAAATCACACGAAATATCTGTTCGCCTTCGCGCAAATCGCGAACAACACGTCCCTGCGCTTTAGAAATTTCATTACGCGCCGAAAGCATCTCAATGCTTTCATCCGAAAAAACGCCGTAAAACGTAATATCGGCATATGCGCGGTCAATAAAATAATGCTCTGCGCTTTCCTCATAACGGGTAACAATCGTAAACAGCGTAACAAAAAAACACACGCCGACAATCAGTAAAAGCATTAGCCCGATTAGCTGCGGAATATGCAAACGTGTTTTACGCAGAATCAAGCGAAAACTTGTTTTCATCACCACGTCACCTCCAGAGGCTCAAGAGGCGATTTGTTTTCCGAAATGCTTAAAACCTCGCCGCTACGTAATGTAATAACGATGTCGGCGATTTTTGCGATTTCCTGATTGTGTGTAATCAACAAAACCGAAGTTTTATTCTCTTTGTGGATTTTTTTAATTACTCCTAAAACAAGAATGCCCGTGTTGAAATCCAACGCACCCGTCGGTTCGTCGCAAAGCAGAACTTTCGGGTTTTTCGCAATCGCCCGCGCAATCGAAACGCGCTGCTGTTCGCCGCCCGATAATTCCGCAGGATAATGATTGAATCTTTCGGTCAAGCCAACCATCTCAAGCGCGGTTTCTGCTTCGCCGCGTGAAAGCCCAGACAATTCCGTGGAAAATTCCACATTTTCAAGCGCAGTCAAATCCGGAAGCAAATTGTAACTTTGAAACACAAATCCGATATTTTTTCCGCGAAAATCAGTCATTTGCTTTTTCGAAAAATTCGTAATTTCGCTGTCGCCGAAAAAAATCTCGCCGCTTGTAGGCGTGTCCATGCAACCGAGCATATTTATCAGCGTGGATTTCCCAGAGCCGCTCGCACCCAAAATCACGATAAATTTGCTTTCGGGAATCTGCAAATTTATTTTGTTTAACGCAACAACCTTCGCGCCGCCCTCGCCGTATTCCTTTGTTAGATTTTTAATTGAAAATAAATTCATTCCGCACCTCTTAATTCATGCCGCCTTCGGCGGCGGCGCAAATGTTGGTATGAAAATCCGCTTCGCGTATTTTCACACTTTAAAAATATATTGCTTTTTCACTTTTCCGTAAAAAACCGGTGAAATTGCTTTTTTCGGGCATTTATTCAAACAACGGCAGCACATTGTACAATTATTTTTATGTGTTAACGCATCACTTTCGCAAACAAGATTTTTCGTCGGACAACAAGAAACGCAAATCCCGCATTTCGTGCAGTCATCGGTAATTTTCACGTATCTATTCGCTTTACGCTCCAGCCACGGCAAAAACGGTGCTTGAAAAAATCCGAGCATTTGTGAAAAAACATTAAACCCGCGCTTTTTTATTTTTCCGGTTTTAATATTTTCACACGCGTTTTTCATTCTTCGCTGTGATTTTCTTATGTATTTTTTAACGAGACGCTCACTTGCCATCGGCACGATAAATGAATTGCTTACATTATTCGGCATAAAGAAATGTTCCGCGTAAATTACATTAACATGCCCGCGCGGAAATAACGCGGCAAACGCCCGCGCTCCGTCGCCCGACAAAAGCATTTGCGTGCAGAAAATAATTATTTTTTTATTTTTCAGCGATTCCATGTGTGACGCCGCAAACTCGCGCATAATTCTCGGAACACGCGACATATACACGGGATAGCAAAATGCCAAAGTTTCTTCGGCGTTAATAATTTCCTCGAAGTCAAAACTTTCTTCAATTGAATAACAACGCGCATCGGTTTTTTCGCAAAATAATTCTGCTATATATTTCGAATTTCCCGTGCCCGAAAAATAAAACATTATCATTGCGCACCCCCAAAAACATACGAAACTAAGCTTTCCATAATTAAATCCGTCGTTTCATGCACATCGTCCGCGAACATTAAATCGCTGCTTTGTACCATAAAAACCGCGTGAATATAATTATGAACAACACCGGGTTTTACTTTTTGTGTATCAACGCTGATTAAGTTCAAAATATTTTCAAACATTTTAACTTCCATTTGTTTGAACGACTGTGTTTCGCATTCATCAAAAAGCAATTCATCAATTTCGCGTCCGTTTTTTATAAAAAAAATCATTTCGGGCATGTTGAAAAGTTCTTTCAAAAAATTCCGTGCGTCTTCCCGCGGTTCGTTTTCGCCGGAAAAAATATTCTTGATTATTTGCATTGCCTGCGCAAAAATTTGCACATGAATATCCTTTACAAGCGCGAATAAAAATTTTTCTTTCGATTCGAAATGCTGATAAAATGTTCCCTTTGCCATTCCGGCGGCTTTTGCGATATCGTCAACGCTGATTTTTTTCATGCCGTGCGACATCACGACGGATTTCCCTTTTTCGAGTAGTTTCTGACATTGTTTACACTTTTCGTGTTCTGTCAATGCACGCGGCATATTTTTTGCCCCCTATTATGACCGTTATTTCACTTTCTGTCATTATAGACACAATCATTCGTTTGCGTCAACCATTTTTTTGATATAAACTTAAAAACAAAAAAAATTGTGAGGCGAAAATGGAAATAAAAAATTGGAAGCGCAATGTTTTTCTGTTTATAACCGGACAGGGAATCACCCTGTTTGGTTCAATGTTAGTGCATTACGCGATTGCGTGGCATATCACATTGCAAACACAATCCGGCGTTATGATGACGCTTATGGCAATTGCGGGTGTGCTGCCGATGTTTTTTATTTCGCCGTTCGCGGGGGTTTGGGCAGACCGATATAATAAAAAATATTTAATCATCATCGCCGATACGATTATTTCCGTTTTCACATTGGGATTGGCGATTTTATTTGTTTTTGATTTTGGATTATCAAAACTTCTGATAACGGGGCTTCTGCTTTTTTGTATGGTTATACGAACGTTCGGGCAAGGCGTTCAAATGCCCGCGGTTAACGCGCTGGTTCCCGAGCTTGTTCCGAAAGAGCATTTAACACGCGCAAACGGTTTCAGCGGCGGAATGCAATCGTTCGTTATGCTTGCCTCGCCGATGGCAGGCGGCGCACTTCTTCTCGTCGCACCGATTTATTCATTAATGTTCATTGACGTCGTCACTGCCCTAATCGGCAGCGGCGTTTTATTTTTTCTTGTAAAAGTTCCTGCCCGTTCGAAGGAAAAAGAATCAAAACCCGGCGCGGAACAATATTTCATTGAAATTACAGAAGGAATAAAATATATCGGAACACAACCGTTCTTAAAAAAGTTTTTAATACTAAGCGCTTTTTTCAATATTTTATCAGCTCCCGTTGCCATGATGACGCCTTTGCAAGTAGCGCGCCAGTGGGGCGACGATATTTGGAATGTATTCGGTTTTTCCGTTCAGGCGGAACAACGCCTTGCATTGGCAGAATCCGCATTCTTCGTCGGAATGCTTCTCGGCGGCTTAACAATCGGCATTTGGGGCGGATTCAAAAACCGAAGCCGCACCATGGCTTTATCAACTTTTCTTTTGGGCGTAGGAACGGTCGGGCTCGGTTTGATTTCGGGTTTTTGGTTTTACGCAATATGTATGGGCTTTACGGGGCTGATTCTAAACTGGTTTAACCCGCCGATGATGGCTACGCTGCAAAGCACCGTAGAACCTGCGCTGATGGGCAGGGTTTTTTCCGTCCTTATGATGATGTCAAGCCTGATGATGCCGCTCGGAATGATTTTATGGGGACCGCTCGGCGACGCCGTAGACATCCGCTATATTCTTATCGGAACCGGTGCAGCCGTTTTTTTCATGGGATTCGTCTTTATGTTTGATAAAACCTTGCTGAAAGCCGGTTTGCCGGCAGAGGAGACGAAATGAAACTTCTATTTAAATTAGTAAAAGCGTCGAAAAAATATTGGGGATGGCTACTCGTTTCGCTTTTGGCGATTATCGGAATGACGGCGTCACAGTTGTATGCGCCGTTGGTGGTGCGGCGGCTTACGGATATGGCTGTGAATGCAGACATACGACTTGCGGAAGAAGCTCTTCGGCTTGGAATTATCCTTGCGGCGGTGTATTTGGCACAGGCGGTGTGTTCGTACATACGGTCATATTTTACGCATTACGCGGCATGGCATTTTGTCGCGGAGCTTCGCACGCGCGTTTATGCGACATTGCAAAAGCTTTCGATGAAATTTTATCACGATAAACAAACGGGACAAATTATGTCGCGCGTCGTTAATGATACGCAAAATATCGAAGTTCTTATTGCGCACGCCGTGCCGGATATTATCGTAAACGTCGCGATTATAATCGGCGTCGCAATCATTTTATTTCTAATTAATCCGCTGCTTGCGGCGTTAAGTTTAATCACAACGCCGCTTCTTGTTATTGCTTCGGTTTTGTTTGCGAAAAAGGTTCTTCCGCTTTTTCGTGAACGGCAAAAAATTTTGGGCGAGCTTAACGCAAATTTGCAGGATAATATTTCCGGAATGAAAGAAATTCAAGTTTTTAATCAGCACGAACGCGAAGAAGAAAAAATAAAAAAATCTTCCCATGAAGAAGCCGTTGCAGTGCTTCGCGCGCTGAGGTTAAGCGCGGTTTACGGCAGCGCGACGCAGTATTTTTCAAGCGTGGGCTCGGTTCTTGTAATCGCGTACGGCGGTTTTATGGCATTGCACGGACGCATTCCCGTTGCGGACATCGTGGCGTTTTTAATGTATTTAAATATTTTTTATCAACCGCTTACACAACTTGCGCGAATTAACGAAGACTTGCAAACCGCAATCGCCGGCGCGGAACGCGTTTTTGAAATTCTCGACGCAGAAATTGATATAAAAGAAAAAGAAAATCCGCACGAGTTGAAAAATGTAAAAGGACATATTTTTTATAAAAATGTTTCGTTCCATTATATTGAGGGTAATGATGTTTTAAAAAATATTTCGGTTGAAATAAAACCGGGCGAAGTGGTTGCGCTGGTAGGACCTACGGGCGTCGGCAAAACGACGTTTATAAACCTACTCAACCGTTTCTACGACCCCGTTGAGGGCGAAATAATTTTAGACGGATATGATTTACGCGATGTTTCGTTAAAATCATTGCGGCATTCCATCAGCAATGTAATTCAGGATGTATTTCTTTTCAACGATACTTTGGCGGAAAACATCGGTTACGGACGCCCCGAAGCCAATCGCGAAGAAATAATCGAAGCGTCGCGCCTGGCACGCGCGGACGAATTCATCGGCGAATTAAACGACGGCTACGAAACCCTCGTCGGCGAACGCGGTTTGCGCCTTTCCGGCGGACAGAAGCAACGCGTTTCAATAGCGCGTGCGGTTCTTCGCGACCGCCCGATTCTGATTCTCGACGAAGCAACCGCCGCCGTCGATGTCGAAACCGAAAAACAAATCCGCGAAGCAATGGACGACGTAATGCGCAATCGCACAACAATCATTATCGCGCATCGTCTTTCGACAATAAAAAAAGCCGATAAAATCATTGTCCTGAAAGACGGACAAATTGAAGATATCGGCGCCCACGACGAACTTGTAAAACGCGGCGGGCTTTATGCTGATTATATTATAGTCAATGACTAAATCGAGTTATATCTCTCTAAAAATTTTTTCATTCGGTCGCTTGAAGGATTGTCAAAGACATCTTCGGGTTTGCCGTATTCGATTACGGCGCCATCGTCCATAAATAAAATTTTATCGGCGACATCACGTGCGAACTGCATTTCATGCGTAACGATGACCATGGATTTTTTCGTTGCGGCAAGACTGCGAATAACCTTTAATACTTCGCCCGTAAGCTCGGGGTCTAATGCGGAAGTCGGTTCGTCGAAACAAAGAATATCGGGTTTAAGCGCGAGCGCGCGAGCGATTGCAACGCGTTGCTGCTGTCCGCCGGAAAGCTGATGCGGATAATAATCGCGCCGCTCCGACAAGCCGACCTGTTCAAGCAATTTTAATCCGTCATTACGAATTTCCTCAATGACGGATTTTTTATTTGCTTTGTAATCCTTTCGTTCTTTTGCCAAAAGTTCGGGCGCAAGAACAACGTTTTTCAGCGCGGTATATTGCGGGAATAAGTTAAACGACTGAAACACCAATCCGAAATGCAAACGATTTTGTCTGATATCTTTTTTCGAAACATTATGGTCTTCCGAATCGAACAGCGCGTTTCCGCGAACGGAAATATAACCGGCATCGGGGCGTTCGAGAAAATTTAAACAGCGCAAAAGCGTCGTCTTTCCGCTGCCCGACGAGCCGATAATCGCAAGAGTCTCGCCTTCTTCGAGCGTGAAATCGACGCTTTTCAAAACATCCGAAGAATCAAATTTTTTTGAAAGCCGTTTTACTTCCAAAACAACTTTTTCATTCAAAGCAACCATAAATTACCCCTATGCCCTGAAATAGCTGAGTTTCTTTTCCAGAAACCCGAACATCAGCGTGAGGATTCCGACGGACAACAAGAAAAACACCGCGGTATAAAACAGCGGCCAAATCAGCCCGCCCGACATAATATTTTCCGCAACCCTGATAATTTCAACAACCGCGATAACGCGTGCAAGCGCGGTGTCTTTCACAAGCGTAATTACTTCGTTAGACATCGGCGCGGCAATGCGCTTTATAACTTGCAGAAGAATTACGCGAAAAAATATTTGCGATTTCGTCATGCCCAAAGCCTGCCCCGCTTCGAACTGGCTGTTAGAAATGCTTTCTATTCCGCCGCGATAAATTTCGCTGAAATAGCAGGCGTAATTAATAACGAAAGCAATGACAGCCGCGATAAACCGTGTTGAAATCGGCGTACCGAAAAACAGTGCAGGCACGTAGAAAATAATAATGATTTGAAGCATAAGCGGCGTACCGCGAATAATCCACACAAAAATCTTCACCGCGTAACGCAGCGGAGCGAATTTTGACATCGAGCCGAATGAAATCAAAAGCCCCAATGGCAACGCAAACGCGAGTGTCAAAAAAAACAGCAGAAGCGTGGTTTGAAATCCGCTCCAAAGACTTAGTGTGACATTCCAAAGACCCATCAGTGCATAGAGGAAATTGGTTGCGTGCCGATTACAACTGATTCTTCAAGTCCGTATTTTTCGGCAATTCTTCTGAGCGTACCGTCACTGTACAGCTCCATGATTGCGTTGTTAATTTGTTCGACCAAATCACTGCCGATTGGCAAGCCGATTGCATATACTTCCTGCCTCGCGCCGAGTGAAAGTTCCGCTACCATAAGGTCGCCGAAATCTCCCGTACCGGCAATTTGATGCGCCAAAATGCTGTCCACCACGGCAAAATCAACCGCACCTGATTTTACTTCGATAAATGTGTCAATTTGCGCAACTACACCGATGAATGAGCCGTCCGCTCCAATCACTTCGTTTGCGACGGTGTCGCCTGCCGAGCCTTCTTCTGCGGCTGCCGTTCTGCCGGCCAAATCGGCGGCGGATGTAAATTCCCCTACCCTGTCTGTTCTGATTACAACGCATTGCGTGTTAAGCATGTAGCTGTATGAAAAATCAACATCCTCATGCCGCGGACGCCCCGTTGCGCTGTCAACCGTGTTTGCCGTCATGCCGTTCCAAATTGCGTCAATCGTTCCTGCTTGCAATTCGATAAATTTTTGGCTCCATGTAATTTCTTGAAATTGAATTTCCATGCCGAGCCTTTCGCCGACCGCAAGCGCAAACTCGGTGTCAAATCCCGTCCAGTTTCCGTTCGCGTCCAAGAAATTCATCGGCTCAAACTGCGTAACGCCGACAACAAGCACATTGTCCTTCTTGCCGCACGCGACAAAAAGCGCGGCAACCATAATTGCCGTGATAAGTAAAACTTTTTTCATGATAATTCCTTTCTTCGCTAAAGCGATAAAATTTTAATATGTAAAATATACCACAAAATCTGTTTTATTGATATTTTTTATATATAAAATCAAATCTCCTGCTTGCGATAAAGCGAATGCAAATAATTTGAATCGGCAGCATGACGATTGTTCTGAAAATGCGTTCGGGAAGAAGCGCGAGAATGCCTCTGTTATGAAGAATCGAAAGCCAAAACGTATCCAAAATCAAGTTTAAACCGATTATTACAATAGTTACTGCAACGCAAATGCGCCAAAATTTTATTGGATGCTTGTGCAAAAACAATCCGTAAACAACGCCGATTAAAAATGCCGTTACCGTCAGTCCGGGATAGGCACTTCCGAAAACCATTGTTGCACCGGTAAAATCAGCGATAGCCGCGGCAAACCCCGCATATAACGGACCGTACAGCATCCCCATTATCGCAACGGCAATAAATCCGAAACTCATTCTTAAGGTCGGCGTTTCAATTTTAAAAACCCGCGTAAGAATGATTTCCATTGCAATCAAAAACGCGAGTATTACGATTTTTTTTGTGTGCGAATTATTCATTTAAAATCCCTCGTATTTTTCCAATCGTTTTAAGCGAACCGAGCGCACAAATAATATCGTCGGGTTGCGCTGTTTGCCTTGCAAGCTCAATCCCGTGTTTAATTGAATCGGAAACGATATTATCATGCTTCAAAAATTTTGCAAGTTCCGACGCGGGCAGCGCGCGCGGATTTCCGGGCGTAACCAAAATGAATTTCTTCGCGTGCGGGGCGAGAAGCTCCGCCATTTTTTGATAATCTTTGTCCGCAAGAACGCCGAAAATAAATATATATTTTCTGCCGGGATAAATTTTTTGCAAAGTGTTTATCGCCGCTTGAATTCCCTGCGGATTGTGCGCGGCGTCAATAATGAAAGTCGGGTTGTTCGAAATAATTTCAAAACGCCCCGCCCATTTTGTTTTTTCAAAACCGTTTTTTATCGCGTCATCCGAAACCATCCAACCCTTCTTGCGCAAAACTTTTATCGCGTCAATTGC
Organism: Clostridiales bacterium; assembly: GCA_031254075.1. Classification (GTDB taxonomy): domain Bacteria; phylum Bacillota; class Clostridia; order Lachnospirales; family WQUN01; genus WQVC01. The sequence goes on along the minus strand of JAIRVD010000052.1, from coordinate 94 downwards.
AACAGCGGCGTTGTTAAGCTGATGCCCGCCCAAAAGTGAAATCGCAATTTCTTTTTTTTTCGCAAAAACAACGGAAGCGTTTTTTTCGCTGCAA
>JAIRVD010000358.1 GCA_031254075.1 Clostridiales bacterium | reverse complement strand
GGTACAGTATTGCCAAATCCTACGTTAATTAGTTTGAAGCCCATGCGAACACCCCTTGTCATTCCACGTTTTGAATTTGCTCTCGTATTTGTTCGATTGATGATTTTAATTCTACTACATATTTTGTTAAATGAATGTCGGTTGATTTCGCGCCGATGGTGTTTGCTTCGCGGTTTAGTTCTTGTATGAGGAAATCCATCTTGCGACCCTTTGCGCCTTCTTCGTTCATCATGGATGTCAGTTGTTCGAGATGGCTTTCCAGACGTGTCATTTCTTCGTTTATATCGGATTTATCGGCGAGCACTGCGATTTCGGTGATTACGCGTGTTTCGTCGAATTTTTCGCTTAGTTTTTCGGTTAAATCGCGGATGCGTTCTTTTAGTTTTGTGGCGTGTTCTTCGATTGCGTGAGGTAGGCGTTCGCGTATTTTTGAAATTACATCCGTAAGGTATGCGCATTTTTCTTCGATATCTTTTTTGATGGACGCACCTTCCATTTCGCGCATGTAGTTGTATTGGTAGAGTGCTTGACCGAGAGCTTCGAAGAGACCTTCCCAGATTTCGTTGCGTGCGGTGTCGGATTTTATTGCGTTTTCGTATCTGTCGGAGACGATTACGTCGGGGCTTTTTGCCAGCATTTCCAGCAGCGTTGCCAGCGGAACTTCGCCCAGCCCGTAGCGTTTGCTGATTCCCCACAACGCTTTCATGTACATGTCGGCATACGCTTCGTTCACTTGAATTTTCGTATCTTCCGGGCGGAAGCTTTCGAAATTAATCCAAACATCCACCTTGCCGCGAATAATATCAATTGCCAAACGATGCCGAATGCTGTCCTCAAACGGATTTAAAAACCGCGGCAGTTTAATCGAAAAATCACTGAACCGATGATTCACCGATTTTAGCTCTACCTTGAATTTTCTTTCGTACCAAATACATTCTCCTCGCCCAAAACCCGTCATGCTTTTTAACATAAAACAGCTCCTTACTTATACCGACTATATCTGCTTTTGCGGTGTTTTTCGTAAGTCCAGCCGATGGCTCTGCCTACTCGGCGGTTTTCCTTAATTGCCATAACAATTCCGAAAACGCCGAATGCCGTGCCGAAGATTCCGAAATAATACGGAATCGCTCGCCGCGAAAAAATATTTGAAAAGAACGCGGCAATATAATAATCCATATCGCTGTCGAAGGTTCGTTCCTCGACGGCGCGAACAGCCAATAAGGAGGTTTCAAAAACAACCGTGCCGTTTGAAATATATGAAACGCTGCCGACAGCTTCACCGTCGGCAATCGGTGCGCGAAGAATTGAATCGCCGTTTTCGTTTTCAACATATAGCAACGGGTCGAATGTTATGCTTCGTGTAAGTGAGGTGAATTCTGTGTGGCTTAACAATGCAGTATGTCCTTCGCTGAGAATTATACCGAGTGTTTCATCGTCTCCCAAGCGTGGGTTTTCGATTTGAACCGTTTCAACTAATTCATTTGCAATCGCGATTTCACGAAACGCGAAATTGAAAAATCCGTAATCCATTAAACGACGCGTGTCTTGCCAGCGTGCCGCATCGGTTCCGCCCAGCACGACGGTGACAAGCGTGAGTTCGCCATTTGTTGCCGCGCCCGCAAGCACATGCCCCGCCGAATTCGTAAATCCGGCTTTTGCGCCTGTCATATACGGATATCCGTGTACAGCGCCCGGTAATAACTGATTTGTGTTTGTCCAGGAATACTCTCGTTCGTTCGGTTCTGCGTGATAAATTTCGCCAAGGCTTGAGGTTTCGAATGTAAGCGTTCCCGCGATTTCGGCAAGAATTTCGTTTTCCATAAAAGCGCGTGTAATGAGTGCGAGGTCATACGCAGTCGTAAAATTATTTTCCGACTGCCAACCGAACGGATTTACAAAATGCGAGCCGCGCACGCCGAGAGAATTCGCCTTTTCGTTCATCAAAACAGAAAATGCGTGTTCCGCTTCGTCGTAAGGAATATTTCTGCGCCCTTGCATTTGCCGCGCGACATTTAGCGCAAGCACTCGTCCCGATTCATTCGACGAACGCACAAGCAACGAATAAAGCAGTGTTCGCACGGTAATCGTTTCGCCTTCAAAGTGGACGTTCGTTGCGAAGCCCGACGGCATTCCGCGAATTTCCTGTCCGACGGTTACTACGCCGTCAAGTTCGAGATGCTCAACCACAACCAATGCCGTAAGCATTTTTGATAAATTTGCCGGGAATCTGCGCTCACGTTCGTTGCGCGAAAAAAGCACGCGACCGGTGCTTTGCTCAATCAGAATCGCCGACGGCGAATCAATTACCACCGCATTCGCCGCCACGGAAAACAATAAAATAAATACTATCGCAAACAAGAAAAACTTACTCACATACATTCCTCTAAAACGCCGTAAAAACGCATTTATTCAAAGTATATCAAAGAATTACGCGATTGCAAGATTTTTCTAATGTTTTCTGCCCATGTACAACTGAAAAATACTGTCAACTCTGAGCTGTCCGCCGTGTTTTATTATCGCTTCTTTTACGCCCGAATACAGGCGTTCTCTGTTTTCCTTCGGAAGTTCCCTGTGGTCGGAAAATGTATCCATCAGCGCAATGCGTTCGTCCGCGTTGTACATTTGTGACGCGTCGTAAAATTTCATTTCAATATCGACGAATCCGTAATGCTCTAATCCTTTACAACGGAAGCTTCTGTGGATTTCGTCAGAAGTCAGAAAATCGACATGCGTTTTTCTTACGGGCTTTTGGCTGTTTTTGTAATGGCTATCATAATATTTTTCATAAACGCTTCGAATGCTGTCATAAGGCTCCTCACCGACGGACGGCATTTGATTATTTCGAAATAACGCAAACGCTCCGCCGCTTTTCAGCAACCTAAAAACCTTAGGGCCGCCGATTTTTTCATCCACCCAATGAAACGCCGACGCGGCGTAAATTAAATCATAACTTTCATCTTGCAATGACGCTTCTTCGAATGTGGAATTAATCACACTAAAATTTTTATTTGCACCGAATTTTTTCATTAAGAAATCTGCCATGTTTTCTCCCATCTCCACGGCGGTTACAGAAAACCCCGCCTCAAGAAACGGCAGTGTTGCTATGCCTGTTCCTGCTCCTATTTCAATTGATTTTTTTTCCGCCGTGCAATATTTTAAAACATCTTCATACAATTCGCGCGGATATTCCCATCGCGTCTTGTCATATGCTTCGACAATTTCATCAAAATGTTTTCTTCTTTCGCGCTCCCAGCCTGTTTTTTCAGCCATGTTTTTAACCCCTCTCAAATCTGCATAAGTTCGCGTTGCGCCGCAGAATTTCCGTGCCGCGCCAAAGCATTGCGGTGTGACCGTACCATTTATAAAGCTCATCATCGGACATATCAAGCCATTCTTGCGGATTTACGAGAATGGCTTT
>JAIRVD010000347.1 GCA_031254075.1 Clostridiales bacterium | reverse complement strand
TCCTGCTTACGCAACACGTGCAGCGTAGTTAATAACTGTTATTTCCGAAAGAGTTTTCTTTGCTTCGTCGGCAATTTTTTCAAGCTGTGAAGCTATATTGTCTGCGTATGATGTTTCGCCGCATTGCGAACACACTTGCGACGGCACATTTTTCACAATTAAAATACAATTTCCCAAGTCAACCATAAAAGTTGTTTGCTTGTCTTCAATTAAGCCTTTGCACATAAGGCAATCCATAATTAAATCTCCCTTCTTACTTTGAATTCGCCCGTCCATCGAACATAGAAGGTAAAATCCCCCGAGGGTTATTTTTTTTTCATTTTATCACAATGCAATATAAAATGAAAAACTTGACGTTAACAATGCGAGCGATTACAATAAAAAACGATTTTCAAGCGAATTAATTCGCTTTGAAGCGAGGAGGAAAAAATTATGAAAACAGTGAATGTTCTGTTGGACACGGTGGATAAGGTGAAGGGCTTTGTCAACACAGTTGCGCCGTTAGAGGGCGACATTGACTTAGGTTCTGACCGGTATGTAGTGGACGCGAAGTCTATAATGGGAATTTTCAGTTTAGACCTTGCGAAGCCGCTGAAGGTAACAATCCACGACGAAGCGACGGCGGAGCGGTTGATTCCGTTGATTAAGGCGTACATTGTTTAATTCGAATTAATAAAAGAAAGGAATGGGGGAACCCGTTCTTTTTTTTATAAGAAGGAGTTGCGGTGATGAATTGGAATTTAAATGATATTTACGCGGGATTTGATTCGGAAGAATTCAAGGCTGATTTTTTGGCGATACCCGGAACGGTGCAGAAGATGAACGAGCTATCGCATGAGATTGTAACGTTTGAGCGAGCGGCGGAAATTTTAAGATTGCTGGAGGATTATTCATCGAAGAACGACAGAATGAGTTCGTATGCGCATTATGTTTACGCAACAGACACGGCGAACACGGACGCAACGAAGTTTTTATATTTACTTGACGCAATCGGGGCGGAAACGAGCCGAATGAAGGTTCGGCTTGCGTCGTATCTTTCGAAGATAAAGGAAACGGGCGGCGACATAGACGAGCAGGCGAAGGCGCACGGAATGGATGATTACGCGTATCAATTGCGTCATATGGCGGAAGAATATTTCCATATGATGAGCGAGGACGAGGAGACGCTCGCGGCGCAAATGTCAAACACGGGGTCGCACGCATGGGGAATGCTTCAGGACAAGCTTATTTCAATGTTAACCTGCGAATATGCCGACCCGAAAAGCGGCGAAATTAAAACAATATGCATAAACGAATGTCGTAATCTCGCGTACGACGCGGACGCGGCGGTGCGAAAAGCCGCATACGAAGCGGAACTCGCCGCCTATCCGAAAATAGAAGAATCCTGCGCCGCCGCAATGAACAGCATAAAAGGCGAGGTCAATCTGCTGTGCGGATTGAGAAAATTCGAGCATCCGCTTGACAGAACCCTTTTCGACAGCAGCATGTCACGAAAAACACTTGACGCAATGTTCGAGGCAATCGACGCGGACTTGCAATGCTTTCGCGATTATTTAAAAGCGAAAGCAAAATATCTCGGCAAAGAGAAACTGCCGTTTTACGATTTATTCGCGCCGGTAGGGCAGACTGCCGAAAAAAATTTTTCATACGACGAAGCAAAGGAATTCGTTGCGAAGAATTTCGGTTCGTTTTCGCCCGGTATGGAAAAAATTGCTTGTCAAGCGTTCGACAGCGAATGGATTGACGTGCTTCCGCATGAAGGAAAGGTCAGCGGCGCATTCTGCGGAGATATTTATGCAATCAAGCAATTCCGCATTTTGCTGAACTTCGGCGGAAATCTTTCCGACATTATCACGCTTGCGCATGAACTCGGGCACGGCTATCACAGTATGCAAGTCATGCAAGAGGGTATACTTAATACACATTATCCTATGCCGCTTGCGGAAACCGCCTCCACGTTTTGTGAGATGATTGTCACGAGTGCCGCACTGCAAACACTTCCGCCCGAAGAAAAATTGCAGATGCTCGAAAACACTTTGCAAGACGCTACGCAGGTAATTTTAGATATTTACTCACGTTATCTGTTTGAAAAAAGCGTTTTCGAGGCACGAAAGGACCATCCGCTTTCCGTTGCCGAGCTGAACGAGTTTATGCTTTCCGCACAACGCACAGCCTACGGCGACGCGCTTTCCGAGCTACATCCGTTTATGTGGGCAATCAAACCGCATTATTACAGCGATTTTTCGTTCTACAATTTCCCATATGCTTTCGGACACCTTCTCGCCAACGGTCTCTACAAAATTTACGACAATGACCCCGCTTCGTTCGGCGAAAAATACGATAACTTCCTTCGCGTTTCAGGCAAAATGCCCATCACCGAAAGCTGCAAAATGCTCGGCATTGACGTAGAATCCGCCGACTTCTGGAAAGACGCGCTTTCCGTAATAAAAACAAAAATAAATGAATTCGAGGAACTCGTATGACCTACAAAACCAAAGGCGTTTGCTGCAACGAAATTCAAGTTGACGTGTCAGACGGCATAATCAACGAAGTGAAATTCTCAAACGGCTGCGACGGAAACCTAAAAGCCCTCGCCGAACTCGCAAAGGGCCGCCCAAAAGACGAAATAATAAAATCACTCAGCGGAATAAATTGCAAAAACCGCGGCACATCCTGCCCCGACCAACTGGCAAAGGCGTTGAAGGTCGCGGAGTAATTTGAGTTGAAACTAACAATTGTCACAGGTTTACTTGCACACGCAAAATTTTTTTGTGCGAACAGACGAAAGGAAGGCGCATTCCATTAAAACGGATTGCGCCGCCTTTTTTAATTTGAATTCATATGAAAATTCTTAATTTTTCGCGCGGTGTGTAAAAGCGGCTGCGCAGGTTGGGATTACGCGCAGAAAATGTGCAAAAAATTTATATAAGTCCATTATTTTAGACATGATAATTCCGAGGGGTATGCGGCATATAGTGAAGATAGCGAATTCGCTTTAGGGGGATGTTTCGATGAAGCGATTTACACTTTACTCCGCGAAGTATGAAAACGCGCTGCGTAATTTTGCTGAGAAAGCGGCGGCGGCGGATAATATTTACATAAACAGAATTTGTCATAAGCGCGGATACGCGGTGAATTTTGCGGTTGCGGACCGCGAGGCGTTTTGCGAATTGCTTTTGGCGTTGCTTTTCGACATTGCGGAGAGTGAAAACCCGGTTTACCGAAAATCGGAAAAATTACGTGAAATGGCGAAAAATTTGCGGCAAACGCAGCTTTATGGGCGGGAGCTTCGGCGGCTGAGGCAATTTATCGCCGGAAGCAAGTGCTTACATATTGAAGGATACGTAACGTTTCGGATGGGAGAATTCCGCGAAAAACTGGACATGATGATTTACACATTGATAAAAAAAATAAAATTCGGGAATGAAGTGTGAAACATTTACGCCGTTGCCGAAGTAGGGATGGAATAAAAAAATAGTTATTTACATATAATGGTAATTTTGCTATACTTCCATTTACTACCAGAAAAGGGGCGAGCCAAATATAAATAAGTATTCAATCACAGAGCAGCTTCTTGCCATCGAAAGCGACGCGCAGGAAGCAATGAAAGATATTGCGAAAGAGAATGCACATTTTACGAAAAAGGCATGGGAGAATCGGCAGAAAAAGTTGGATGAAATCGAAAACGAGGGTGCGGATAAAATTTATCAGCTTGTAATCGAAACGGAAAACCACACCTCTGCAAGAATTTTAGAAATCGAAGAGCATTACCGCGAAAAGAGCAAAACACAGGAAAAGGAATTTTACGCAAAACGAAAGAGCCTGAGCAAGAAGATATTTCACGATGTGTTGTATGGTGAATTATGAATTACACGGCGGTTAACACAAAAATAAAGGCAATGCGGGCGAAATTACTTACCGTTCGGGATTATGAACAGTTATGTCACGGAACGCAAAACTTTCCCGCGCCGCAAAACGATGTTAAGAAAATCATCCCGTATTTACAAGAGCCCGCACGCGATTTTGTGGAAAAGCCGTTTGATTCTTTGCGTGAAACGATAAACGGAATCGGTAAGTTGGACAAGTCAAGTCAAAAATCGCTTAAAAAAATATTCGGCACGGAAGCGGATTTGCGAAATATTTTATGGCTCTATCGTTTAAAGCGATATCATAAAATCGAGGGCAACGCGGTTTTTTCGTATTTAATTCCGGCTAATTACAAACTAAGCGCGGCGGAAATCACCGCGCTTGCGCACATAAAAGATTTGGAAATCTTCATTAGAGTTGTGGCAAGCGGCGCGTACGGAGAAATTTT
>JAIRVD010000333.1 GCA_031254075.1 Clostridiales bacterium | reverse complement strand
CGACACATATCTTGGCAGCAGCAAATTTGCGGGCGAAGAAGCATTGTGGAAAAACGATATTCCGTTTTGGGCAATGAACTATGCCGGCAGAGTAATCGGCGACGGATTTTCGGGCGATTTTTTGGTAGAAGCATTATCTTTTGTGAATGATGAATATCCGTTTCGCGGATTACCGCATTACGAAAACGGTGAATATACTTATAAATGCAAAATCTCAGGCGATTTCGATTGGTTCTGCGGAACTGAAGAAATATTCCTGAACGGCAACAAAATTTATGAATGCAATTTCCACGGCGGAAAAATAGATATAACAGAATAGACTAATTTTTCGAGGCAGAGAGTCAATATGTCTTCCGGAATGTTGGATGCGGCAAAAAATAATACAAGCGATTTCGATTTTATTGAACAATACGCCGTAATCGACGCTGAAAATATTCCTTTTGACAGCGATTCCTTCGATATCGTTATTGCCAATTACATGCTTTATCACGTTCCGAACATCGACAAGGCTTTGTCTGAGATTTCCCGAGTCCTCAAGTCAAACGGATTTTTTTTCGCTGCCACATACGGAGAGGATAATTTAAAGGAAGTCGATGATATTTTTATTAATTTCGACAGCAGATTAGATTCCGTAACAAATAATTTATGCAAAGCGTTTGGTTTGGAAAACGGACACGATTATCTAAACAAGCATTTCGGCTCGGTTGAATTAAAGCGGTATGAAAACTGTCTGCATATCACAGAATTAAAACCGCTTACGGAATATTTTTTATCCTAATCGCGGAATGGGAAATATAGGCGATATAATATCAAATGAAACCATTTCTCAATTCAACAACTACATTGCGGAAAAATTCGCCGAAAACGGATATATCGACATCACGCAAGATGAAGGATTGTTTATTTCAAGCGTTCCGAGAAAATAAGCATTCGCATTTTCCGTTTTTGGTTCCGGTAAAAAAGATTAAGTGGAATAAAAAAGCAGGTGTATCGGAAACATAGTTCGCAATGTTAGTTCAATTTCAAGACAAAACTAACCCGCTGCTGTACTTTATGTAGAATTATTTTAAACAAAATTAAAAGCGACCTCGCGCGTATCGGCAGCTACTATGAGCTGATTAAAGATTTATCCGAAGATGAAATCGAACCGCTTGACCAATCTCTTGCGCTGACCCAATGTATCGTACGAGCAAGCAGTAATTGACGAATGCATAAAAATCGCCGAAGCCGATGAATGCGCCGAAAAGGATTATACATCTTCGAACGATAAAGATTTATCGAAAATGGGGTAAATTATGAGTCCTATTGAGAGATGTCTTTTGATGAGGTTATGTTTATGAAAAAGAAAATAACGTCAATTGTTCTTGTGTTTTTTCTGCTGACATTTGCGGCGTGCAATAAAAGAGTTCACGACGAAGTCATTATCGAAACCGCAATCGAATCACCGGAATCTGAGCAGGAACCAACACTTGAACCGACGCCCGAACCGACCCCCGACCCGAGATACTACAATCGGTTGATTCGAACGGGCGAATTTTTTACGGTAGAGCAAATGGAAGAAATAAAGGCGCAGGCAATCAGTTGGCGATGGACTATAGCGGGAGCGACGAGTTTTGCCGAAATAATTGCATTAGAACCCTCGGATGGTTCCGGTGAGCAAGTTTATATAGCAATTGACAGGCACAGCGAAACATATTTGTTTGAAAGAATTGAAGTTCAAACGCCGAACGACGCAGAGGCACGAATTGAAGCTGCGCTTGGCGGCGGAGGAAGCGGCGAAATCAATTTAGTTTACAGATTCACGGCGGAAAACGAAGAATGGTTTGAAATTTTCTACGCATTCACCTTCAGTTTCCGTGGTTTTGGTTATGACGGTCATTCCGAGTATGACGGAGCATGGGAGAATTTAACCTATGTAACCCCTTCCTTAATTGAATATGTTATTGAAAATCCCTATCAGTATATTTATTGGCGTTCAACGCCCGACCCAAGATACTACAACGAATCGAATCTTCGGACGATTCCGGGCAACAAGTTTTTATAGGCATGGCGGAACGCTTTGAAAAAATTCAAATCCAAACACCCGACGATGCAACGGTACGAATCGCGGCGGCATTCGGCGGGCCAAGCAACGAAATCATCTTAGTGTTCAGGTTCGTTGCGGAAGACGATGAATGGTTTGAAAGCTACACTGGTTTCACACCCACATTCAGCGGTTTTGGTTTCGAAACTTATTTCGAGCATGACGGACAATGGCGGAATGAAACCTATGATTACCCTTACTACATTCAGCGCGTTAATGAAAATCCTTCGCCTGACGACAATTGGCGGTTTTATTAAGCGAAAGGAGAACATCATGCGAATTTTTTATCTTGTTATAATTTTTATTTTTTTCGCGGCGTGCAATCGCAGCGCGGAAACTTCTGCGGAAGCATTTGAAATTGAGCCGCCACTCGAGGAAGCAATGAACGCATTCAATGAATTTTTCGAAGGCGAAAGAATTGTTTTAAACAATTACGATTTTGAAATTTTGACGGAAAATTTTGATAAATATACTTTCTTCGATGTAAACGGCGACGGCGTTTTTGAATTAATTTTGCAAGGACAGAGATTAAATATTCTTTCGTACGAGAACGGCGAGCTTGTTGCGGTTTTTAGCGATGCTCGCGTTGCGTTCGCCAACAGCTTTGTAAACGGCGGACATGTCAAAAGCGTTGCGCGCGAAAGCATCGTTTATTACGGTTTTGACGAAAACTTCGGTTTATCCGCGCTTTTGGAAATCGCGGTTCGCGGAAATACATACAGCGTTACATCGGACGAAGGCACGCGCGAAATTTCGGAAGACGAATTCAACGAGCTGATTCTTTTCATTTCAGACGACAGCGAAATAGAATGGCATGATTTTCCGATTGGTCTGACGGGAGGAATTCTTCATCGCATGAACAACGCGATTGAACGATTCTATTCCGACATACCGTCGCGAGAAATTACCGCGCCGAATTATTCGCGCGCGATGCGGGAATATAACGCGTTTTTGGTTGGCGCGCGTTCTGTTTCAGATAACAGAAGTAATGAGGTTTATCCCGGTCGCTTAGGGAGGCTCGGGAAATACACTTTTTTTGATGTAAACGGCGACGGCGTTCCGGAATTGATTTATGCGGAAAGCGCGTATACGTATGTTATTTCATATCGAAACGGCAGACTGTACATGATGTTTCAACGCGCAGGGGTTTACGGGCAATATTTTTTTGTCAACGACGGTTACTTGCATTACAGCTACAATGGTCAGTCGAATAATGACATCAATATTACTCATGGTTATTTCGGTTTCAACGGAAGCGGCGAAGCCGTCCGCATTTTCGAGGTGAATGCTTATGCCCGCTATGATTCCGCAATCGGAGACTATCATGGCAATTTGGACAGATACCCGTTTGTGTTTACGTATACCGACAGCATGGGTAGCCGCCGAATAACGAGAGAGGAATTCGACGAATGTGCATCGTTCATTTCCGACAACAGCGAAATAGAATGGTACAGTCTTTCAAGTTCTTCTCCAACCGAACCGCACGAGTTAAGCGAATTGATTCAAACGGGCGAATTTGTAACGACAGCTCAAATGGAAAGATTAAGAGCGCGGGCGTTACGTCATCAAGATATTTATTTGCCGACGACCGGTCTTGTAGTTGCGATAGAACCTTCCGACGGCTCGGAACAGCAAGTTTATATATCCGGCGGAATAGGTTATCAAAGAATTCGAATTCAATCACCATATGAAGCGCAGATTTGGATAATAAATGCTCATTGGAGTGCAAGCAGCGGAGAACGTGCCTTGTATTTCTTGTTCATAACAGAAGATTCCGAATGGGTGGAAAGTTTCCATAATTATTGGAATATAGGTGAAAATGATGAATATTATGAAGTTTGGTTTAACATAACCGAAGACCAATATTATTATACCAATGCCGAATTAATGCTCATGCGTCGCAATTTATGGCATTTCGATGTATCTGCATTATGTGAATGCGGCGAACATTATATAACCGATTCGTTGCGGCAGCCCACACCGCCATTGAATATTCTGGAAGTACCCGAAATGTTGCAAATGACACCGCAGTATTTTCCGGTTCTGGATTATGACGAATATTGGGATGATTTTAACACTGCCGTTATCAATGATTTTGTGCGCAGCAGACATCCCGAGAGAGTTCATGTAATTACAAACGATCCTGAAGATATTCCACCCACTCCGTTTATTTTATGG
>JAIRVD010000210.1 GCA_031254075.1 Clostridiales bacterium | reverse complement strand
CGATGCATCGACGTGTGATTATCGTTGCCGAGCCAAATCGAAGCGGTGTAATACGGCGTGAAGCCCGAAAAGCCGAGGTCACTGTTGCGCTGAGATGTTCCTGTTTTTCCGGCAATCGGAATGCGTCCGCGCAGACCCGAGCCGGTGGTCCAGTTTGCGCGCGTGCCTGTACCGTGCGTTACAGTGCCTTCCATCGAATTCGTCAGCATGTAAGCCGTTGTGGCACGAAGAACGCGCTCGGGATTATGCGGGTTTTCCAAGATAATATTTCCTTCGTGGTCGCGAACCACAGTGTAAAGAACGGGTCTGTTGTATTCGCCGCCGTTTGCGATTGTGGCATACGCGCCCGCGAGTTCGATTAAACGGACGCCGTTTGTCATTCCGCCCAAAACCAGTGCCGCGCCGTCATTCTGATGAATCGTCGAAATTCCCATATTTTCAAGATAACGAACCATCATCGGTACTCCCGCGTGCGGAATCGTAGAATCAGCCGCCGCGCGTGCGGAAACAACGTTCGCCGATGAGGAAATTGCGGTGCGTACAGTCATAAGCCCGCGATAGCCCGACCAGTGATTTCCCGGCGTCCATCCGCTCCCGCGTGATGCCGGCAGAGTAAACGGAATATCATCAATTACCGAACCGGGCGAATAAATACCCATATCAATTAACGGCGTGAACGGCGCAAGCGGTTTCATTTGACTGCCGGGCGAACGCAAGGCTTCCGTCGCGCGGTTAAACGCTCGGTTACCCTGCTTTTCTCCGCGAATTCCTCTCATTGCAAGCACATGCCCCGTGTGATGGTCAATTAAAACAAACGCACCCTGCGGCTGCGGCACACGAAACTGTCTTTCGCTTTCCGGTTCAATTACGTCTGCGGCGGTCAAAACTTCTTCCTGCACGGATTGAATAAACGCGTCCGCGGCCGCTTCGTTCGGAACGACATGCTTCCGCTGATAATGACGCCGTTGCTGAGTGATACTGTTGAATACGGAAAAAGAATATGTTACTTCAATTGAAAAACCCGCGTTCGAACCCGGCCAAAGCGACGGATTTAAAAACGCTTCGTCAACGATTGCTTGTATTTCCATATCCTGCGTAGAATAAATTTGAATCCCGCCGGTGAAAATTCTGCGGTCAGCTTGTTCGCCCGTTAAACTATATTCACGCATAAGGTCATTCCTGACTTGACGTATCAACGCGTCTGTAAAGCAATCGTATTCCGATATAATATCACGCGTCGCGCCGCTTTCGTTTCGGAAAAGCGTGTCGTACACAAGCCCGAGCATAATCGGTTCGCCGTCTTCGTCGAATAACGGGTCGCCCGTTATTTCGTCAACAAGCTGACGCGCCTGCATTGCTTCTTCGAATTCTTCTTCCGTTATTAAACCGAGGCGGTACATATTTTTGAGTACAAGCTGTGTGCGCCGCCAATTGTTTCGCGGGCGGATATCCGGCGGAAAAGCCGACGGATTTTGCGCAATTGCCGCAATTGACGCGGATTGCGCAATCGTAAGCTCCGAAACATCAACGCCGTAATAAAACCACGCCGCCGCTTTCACGCCGTGATTAGTCTGACCCAAATTTATTATATTCAAATAAGATTGCAAAATATATTTTTTCGCTTCCAAGCGCGGGTCTTCGTAACCGAGTGCCTCAAATTCCTGCGCCAGATGTGTTTCGAAATTGATTGCGATGAATTGCTCTTGCAATTTATTCACAAAAGTTTTATTGCCGAAAATTCCGAGCATATTATTCACAAGCTGTTGCGTAATCGTACTCGCGCCTTCAAGCTGTCTGTCCGGCTGCGTAAACGCCCACGCCGCGCGCGCCATTCCTCGCGGGTCGATTCCGTTATGCTCAAAAAATCTTTGGTCTTCTATCGCAAGAAACGCGTTAATTAAATGCTCGGGCAGTTCGTCATAAGACGCAAACTCATAGTTAACCCCGCCGTGCAAACGCTCGCGCTCATTGCCGTATTGGTCTACGATAAACGAAGTTAATTGCGCTCCGCCGCCGTCCTCGTCAAACGAAACCACTCCGAGTCCGGTGATATCCAGCTCAGGCGAATTTCTTAAAATACCAAGATAAGTACCGATTCCCGCACCTGCACCCGCAAACCCGACAATCAGCACCACTGCCATCGAAATACGCAATATTAACAGCCCGACTTTATTCCGCACACGCGTGGTATGCGGACTGCGTATACGTTTTTTATTTGACAGTTCTGAATAGTCCATATAATCACCGCCCGCATTGTAACATAATTGTAATAAAATTTCATCCTTTATAGTTAGTTTTTCCTTGTTTGTATGCGTTTAGGACTTTCGCGCTGTCCGGCGGCATAGCGACTTTCGGCCTTATTCCCGATGTCGGCGGAAGCTCGGTTGCACGGCGCGCGTCCAATAATTTGTTGTTTTCTTCTTCCGCCACACGGATTTTTACGTCGAGGTCCATTACCTTGCGGATATTGTCTTGCAAAAGCTTTACTTGCGGCTTGAACATATCTTGTTGCGCTTCGAGCTCGGGACCGATATCTTTTAACATTTTTTCAAACATGTTGTCGCAATCTTTCACGACTTGGATTGCCGCTTGCTTTTCTTCGTTCATTCCGAAAATCATCTCGCGTACTCCGTCAATCGGCAATACACTTTCAATTACCGTTCGCTGGTTCTCGCTTATGCTTAAAATCTCTGTAAGCGCAGCCGTTTTCTTTTTCATTCCGTCGAGCATTATATTTAAATGCGTCGTCATAGATGTCTCAGCCATAGTTTCCTCCCGCGAGTAGTATTCCCAAATTAATTATGCGTTAAAAATGCGCGGAAATCAATAAAAAACGTGTTTTGAATAACATCGGAAAAGACAGAGCCATTGAATATACAGAATTTCGCCCGAAGTGATGTCGCAGGAAAGTTTTTCTGCTTTAAGCGATTTGGCGATTTGCTTCTTTGTGAGCAAACGGAAAATGCCGCCGGGTTTTTTAAAGCAAGTGGAAATAAAGCGGATATACAACTGTCGTTTGGCGTGCGGAATGTCGGGCGTCGGCTTCTTTGACAAATGAAACAGAACGGTTTCGACCGACGGTGCCGGGTGAAAATCTTCCTTTTTAAAATGGTATTTGATTTCCGTATTGAAAAACGGTTTTATCAGCAGAGATAAAACAGATTCGCGCGGGATGCCCATAAAGCGTTTAGCCGCGCCCTTTTCCATAACAAGCCACGCCTCTGTCGGCGGATTTGTGCAATCGGTCAGCTTGCGAAGAATTTCCGTTGTACGGCAAAACGGAATATTTGCGAAAACCTTATAATCTTCCGCCGGCAATCGCCAATCAAGAAAGTCCCGATTATATATTTTGATTTTTTCATTGCCGCCGAATTTTTCATGCAGCCGGCTGTACAATTTTTCGTCAATCTCTACAGCGGAAAGCTTTCGGCAGAACCGAAGAAGCATATCGGTTATATGCCCCTTGCCCGGACCTATTTCAATTACATGGTCGCTCGTGTTTATCGAAGTGCGCTTAATCAATTTGCAGATTGTCTTCTTGCTCGTCAAAAAATTCTGAGAAACCCAAACGGGCAGATTTCGTCCGGTTTTTTCACTCAAAAAAATACACCTCTTTTTTCGGATTTTTTTGCAATAAAAAAACACACCAAAAAAAGAGGTAATATTCCCTACCTAAATTTCAGTGTGTCTTATTTGCGAATCCGAATGAAAATGCTCAAGGTGTACCTCCAAAAATATTTTACTGCCGATTACAATATCAAATCAATTCCGATTTGTCCATCTTCTTCGTTTTCATCGCTTGGGACGGCGTTCTTTTCTTTGACCGCGCGCAAATGGGATTCTTGCAATGCTTTACTGTCGCGGTACATCGCGCCTATTTCGGTATTAATTGCAACGTTTATACGTGCGATTTTCGTTTTTAAATCGGTCAGATGTCTTCCGTTCCATCCGTCAAGCAGATTGTAGCGTAATGACGCGTTTGCTTCGGCTGTAATTTCGGCGGCAACGGACGGCGCGTCAAGCCGAACACCCGGCTCTCTCGCGGCTTCGAGGTCGCGGACATATTTCAAGTCGGCTCGTCCTTTAAGGGCATCTTCCCATATATCCTGCCGCATTTGCGAGGTTTTGTGTGCGTTTTCCAATTGCGTTGCCTCTGCCGACAGGGATGCTCGTGTGCGCGACGAAGTTCTCATATTGTCCGCGCGAATTTCCATCATTGCCGCTCCGCGCATGTTTTCTCGCGCAATGGCTTTTTCTATTTCTTCCTCTGTCTTCGGCTTGTCGGTTTCACTTCTTTCTTCAACGCGTTCTTTTTGCTCGCGGGCTTTTTCTTCCATTTCCATTTGTTGACGAAGCATTTCGCGCTCTGACGCGGCTTGCTCACGGTCTTCTCTGTTTTTATATATCTGTTTTATTTGACTTTCTTTTGCCGAAAGCGTGAGGCGCAACGATTCTTCCGACATGTCGCCGTCAAAGAAACGCGAACGCGCAAACTCCATTTGCTCGTGAATTTTCACGATTTGCTCATTTTCCGTCTCGCGCATTTTCGCTTCGCGCTCTTGCTCGGCAATACGCTCACGAATATATCGCTGCTGACGGCTTTCGGATTGACGCGACACCGTTTTATTTCCCAAGAGTTGCGCATTCATTTTATTAAACGCAATAATCATAAAATCACATCCTTGTTATTTATATCGTCGGTCACATTGCAATAGTTTAAATCGTATTGTACAATCCTTTTCAAATGAGGGGGAGCGGAGACATGATTGTTCAAGTCCACGATACAACATGCCGAAGTTGCGGAGCCGCGGCTGATATCGGTCACTCAAAATGCAGTTATTGCAATCAGCCTGTTTTGATTTCGACTTTTACAAGCGTGGCATCAATGCCGATGCCGATGATAAATCAATATGCCGCTACATACAGAGAAGCCTTACAACACGAGCCGGACGCGAAAGACCTGAACG
>JAIRVD010000114.1 GCA_031254075.1 Clostridiales bacterium | reverse complement strand
GCCAACGCTGTGTTCAATTTTTTATTGTTAATTCCATATTTGCCTTTTCCCGTGATTTCCAAATCGGGAATATACACCACGCCGATTTCATAAAGGCTTATCGGCGGAACGTCGTATTCGCACGGGCGCACGGGTCGATACATTGCCGTTCGCAAAGCGTCCGAGAATTCGGAAAATTCAAACTCGTGTAAAACTGTTTGCAACGCATCAAAAGCCTCTGCAAATGCACGAACAGCGTCTGCGGGGCTTTCAATCGGATTTGTTTCAAAAGATGTTTTTTCCGAGCTATAATTGTCCATGCCGTAAATTTAACAAAAAAGGCAAAGAGTGGCAAGGTTGTGTTAAAATAAACAGGCAACCTCCGAAAACCGGCGCTTCGTCCGAATTTCAAATGTGCTTTGAACGTTCGTTACGTTTGAAATTCGTCTCAGCGGGTTTTCATGGGTTTCCAATGAAAGGGGATGACATATGTACGCGGGAAAACACAGAATTACTTATTATGATTTGGATTTGATGGGGCGGGTGAAATTATCGGCGTTGTTGCGAATGGTGCATATCGCCGCCGACACGAACGCGACGGAACTCGGAATCGGTTTCCGCGAGCTTTCGCAAATGAACATGAGTTTTATTTTGCAGCGATTTGCGCTCGGAATTTCGCGAATGCCCGAATACTGCGAAACGGTAACGATTCGCACATGGCCGGATTCGATTGCGAGAGGTGTGTTTTTGCGCAAGGGCGACATGTACGACGAAAGCGGAAAAAAAATAATGGAATGGACAAGCCTGTGGATTTTGTTTGATATAGCCGCGCGAAAAATTTTAAAACCCGGCGCATTGCCGATTGAACTGCCGCAATTCGAAGACCACGGCGTAAAAATTATGCCCGAAAAAATAGATTTAAGTGAAGAAGGCGAAGAATTTTTCAAATACACGCATACCGTTCGCTACGCCGAAGTAGACACAAACATGCACATGAACAACAGCATCTACGGCGATTTAATAGGCAATGTTTTATTCCCTAGCATCGAAGCCGCGCAAAAATCACAACCGTGGCGCGAGGTTCAAATAAATTATCTCGCCGAAACGCGCCTCTGCGAAGAAATCCAAATATCCGCCCGCCGCGAAAACGACACCTATATAATAGTAGGAACATCCGCCGAAAAAACATCATTTGCGGCGAGGGTTAAATAATGGATATTCGTCGGTTAAAACCCGAAGACCGCGTTGAATATCATGCAATCTGCCAATCGGTATTTTTTGATATTGAACGACATGATGTTCGTGAGATGCGGAAAAATCCGACGGAATACGCGAAAGACGACCCGAAAGCACGTTTTGGAATATTTGATGTAAGCGGAAAATTGCAATCCGCATTGTTGATAAATCCGTTTGAGATGCGCATGAACGGAAAAAACATAAAAATGGGTGGGCTCGGCGCGGTTGTTACGCGTCCGGAATCGCGCGGACTTGGGCATATGGAAGCACTTGTGCGTACCGCGTTTGAAGACATGCGAGAAAAAAATCAAATTTTTTCATTTATCTATCCGTTTTCGTTTGCGTATTATCGAAAATTCGGTTATGAAACTTGTTATGCGTATAATAAGGTGAAAATTCCGCTCGAGCAGCTTCGGGGTTATCATAAAGAAAAACGCGAAGCGGAAGCGATTCCGTATGAACCGGGGGATTCGATAAAGCCATTTGCGGATATATACCAAAATTTTATTATCGACCGCAACCTCTCGATTATTCGAAGTGAAAACGATTGGGCGCAAATTCTCGACCGTGACCCGTATAAGGATTTGCAATTCACATATCATTTTCGGATGCCAAACGGATGCGCTGCTTCATATGTTTTATATGAAGCGGAACATGACGCCGAAAACGGAAACCGCCTTATCATCAACGAATTTTGTTGGAGAACGCCGTCCGCGTTCCATGATGTGATGCATTTTATTTCAAAACTCGGCGCGGAATTCGAAGAGGTGCATTGGAATATCCCGTCCGATATAGATATTTTTACGCTGTTCCCCGAGGCGTTCAATATGGAGCATCAACTGCACGCAACGGGAATGAACCGTGTTATCGACGTTTGCGCCGCGCTTGAAACCTTACACGCGCCGTCGGGCAGCGGAGGCGTTATAATTGCAGTAAACGATAAATTTCTTCCGAATAACACGGGTGTTTATTCTGTTGAATGGGAGAGCGAAATTCTTTCCGTAAAAAAATCGCGCAAAGCAAATCCCGACGCAGAGCTTTCTGCCGAAACACTCGCGCAATTAATCACAGGCTACGCAACACCCGAAACAGTTGCGTACAAAAAAGACGTTACAATTAACGGCGCGTTTTCAAAACTAAAATCTCTTTTTCCAAAACGTCACTTATTTATAGTGGAGCGATATTAAAAAATATAAAGAGGAGCGATGAAAATGGCAGAACTGAAAGGCACGAAAACCGAAGCAAACCTGATGGCGGCATTTGCGGGCGAATCACAGGCGCGTAATAAGTATACTTATTATGCCGGCCGCGCAAGAAAAGACGGCTATAATCAAATTGCCGCAATCTTTGAAGAAACCGCAAACAACGAAAAAGAACACGCAAAAATTTGGTTCAAGCTTCTGCACGGCGGCGACGTCCCCGATACAGCCGCAAATCTCGCAGACGCCGCAGCGGGCGAAAAATTCGAATGGACAGAAATGTACGCCGAATTTGCGAAAACCGCAAAGGAAGAAGGTTTTGACAACATCGCCTTCCTGTTCGAACGCGTTGGCGCAATCGAAAAAGAACACGAAGAACGTTACAACGCCCTGTTGAAAAACGTCAAAGAAGATACCGTCTACCGCAAGCCTTCTGTCGTAGAATGGGAATGCGCTAACTGCGGGCATCGCCACAAATCCGAAACCGCACTCGAAATCTGCCCTGTTTGCAAACATCCAAAGGCGTATTTTATGATTACGGCGAAAAATTATTAATTTTACGCGCTGATTAGATTTAAGGGGCTATAACGAAATCGGAAAAGCTGATTTCGTTACAGTCCTTTTTTTTGCGCTGTATTTATTTTCTTGTTTTTTTTTTTTAAAAAAAATGTTAGATTATCGGTAGATAGATATAATTT
>JAIRVD010000054.1 GCA_031254075.1 Clostridiales bacterium | reverse complement strand
GTTGATTCGGGATTAAGCGATTGATTATTTATCTCAAAAATTGTTTTCGTTCGCGCCGCAGCTTTGATTACAGCTTCGACATCCATTTCAAAAGCCCAATCGCCGGGGTGTCCGATGATGTGCATGTTTGGATTTTCCATTGCGGCAATTGCCGCGCGAGTATGTGTCTCGCAATCAACGGGCGGAAACGCTCCGCGATGAAACGACGCGATAACAAATTCCATTTTCGCAAGCAAGTCCGACGGCAAATCCAATTCGCCGTTTTCGTTTAAAATATTGCACTCCGCGCCCTTAAAAACGCGAACGCCGTTTATAACGGACGGCAGACTCCATAAATTTATAAAATGATAAATATGCGCACCGCCCGGCATCGCGGGCGCATGGTCGCAGATTCCGATATATTTCAGACCTATGTTCGCCGCGTGTACCGCGTTTTCGCTCACCGTGCTGTACGCGTGACCGCTGTTAACCGTATGACAGTGCACATCTAAAATGAATTCCATGACCCACCCCCTGTTACGTAACAATATGCTATTATATCATTTGTAGAGGAGGCGTTTCAAATTGGATTTTAAAATCGGAAAAATTACAAAGGCACACGGAATCCGCGGAGAAGTCCGCGTTTTTCCGACAACCGATGACCCATCGCGTTTTCAACTTTTGATTGGTAAAAAAATAAATGTAAATAATAATTTCTTAAAATTGACAAATGCGCGTTTGCAAAAAGAAACGGTAATTTTAAAATTCGCCGAAATTAACGACCGAAACGCATCTGAGGAATTGGTTGGCGCGGTGATTTCGATTCCCGAGGAAATGGCGTTGCCGCTCGACTCGGATGAATATTATATTCGCGATTTAATCGGGCTTTGCGCGGAAACGGAAAGCGGCGAAATTCTCGGCATTTTAATTGAAGTTATGCAAACCGCCGCAAACGATGTTTACGCAATCGAAACGCCAAGGGGCAAAACCATTTTGATTCCGGCGATAAAAGATGTGGTTGTGAAAATTGATATTACGGAAAGAAAAATAATTTTGCGTTTGCCCGAAGGTTTACAGGAATGATTTTCCACGTTTTAACACTTTTCCCCGAAATGATAAGGGATGCCGCAAGCCACAGCATTCTCGGTCGCGCAGCAAAAGCGGGACTGATTGATGTACGCGCAATTAATATTCGCGATTTTGCGATAAACAAACACGGACAAGTTGACGATGCGCCATACGGCGGCGGCGCGGGAATGGTAATGATGGCTCCGCCGATTTATGATGCGTATGTTCACGCGAAAAAAAACGCGGCGATTGAAAATCCGCGCGTAATTTTTTTATCTCCGCAGGGAAGCGTTTTAACGCAAGCAAAGGCGCAACAACTTTCCGCCGAAAAAGAAATTATATTAGTTTGCGGACATTACGAAGGACCGGACGAGCGCATCATCGAAGAAATCGTTACCGAAGAAATTTCTGTCGGCGATTATGTGCTTACAGGCGGCGAACCCGCCGCCCTTGTATTAATTGATGCCGTTTCGCGGTTGATACCGGGCGTTTTGGGAAAAGATGAATCGCACCAAAACGAAAGTTTTTCCCATGAAAATTTGTTGGAACATCCGCATTACACGCGCCCGCCCGTTTTTCGCGGGAGGGAAGTTCCGGAAATTTTACTTTCGGGTCATCACGGAAAAATCGAAGAATGGCGGCGCGAAAAATCCGTCGAGCGCACGAAGACTAAACGCCCGGACTTACGCCGCGCAGATTGAAACCGTAATGGTTCCGTTTTCGGAGTTTGCGTAAATCATAATCGGATGCGATGTTTCGTTTATGAATTTGAAATCTAAATCGCCGCGATTGGATGTTGCGGCTTCTTCGCCGTCGCCTACGTAGTTTACGGGCAACGAATGGTCGTGGCGTTCCGTAATCGTCATGCCCGCGTCGATTGCGGCATTACATAATGTCGTTGATACCTGACAGACTCCGCCGCCGAAATTTTTCGATTTCTTGCCGCCGACAAAAACGGTGGCTTCTTTGTATCCACGTTCCGCTGTTGTTGAACCGACCGTATCGTTAAACGAAAATTCCTCGCCCGGCATTACGATTTTTCCGTTAATCGCTTTTGCCGCAAGCGAGATGTTCACGCCTCTGTTTGTGTCGCTTGCATCAAACTGCGTTACGTAATTGCCTAATCTGTCGGGCGCAGACCGGGAAACGTTCGGCGTTTGGATATTCGGCGCGTTAGGCGTTTCAACCGGAACGGGAGAGTATTCCGGCGCGGTATTTTCAACGGACGAACTCTCAACGGGAACTCGCGTTTCAACCGAACGCGCAGGCAATCGCGATTCACCAATCGGTGTGCGTTCGACTGTTTGCACTCGACTTGAACATCCTGCCATCAAAAAAAGTAAAACCAATAAAAATGAAATTCTTTTCATATTCTTCACCTGTTTTCTCAAAATAAAAAAGCATACCGAAATTGATACGCTTTTATTATTCGAATTTATTTGCAGATTATTCGCTTTGCTTTCCGAGGCGCAGTGAAGTGAGTGTTCCGATAATAAACGTGATTGCGGTAAAAATAATAAGAATCGGCGTGACAGTTTCGTGGCTTTTGTACGTATCGGGATTATTGAAAATCACGAAAATCGTTCCGAAAACAAGCCCCAGAATTGCAAAATATGTTGCGCTGTGAAATTTTTCAAGCAATATTGCAATTAATTTTGAGCCGAGCAGCGCACCCGCGACAATGCCGATTCCCAGCGGAATAACAATCAAGCAAATCTGCCCGAGCAGTGTGAAATCCATCGGCGACGTTAGGTATTCACGTATTTGCGTTATTGTGTGAATCGCAATCGGATACAGCCCCAAAAGCACAAGCACCATCGCGCCGCTGATACCGGGGATAACCATTGTTGCGCCGGCGATGGCTCCGCCGATAAACAAATGCGCGATAAGTCCGACGCTTAACGCAATTTCCGTTTCGCCGGAAGAGCTTGTCGGCGCAAAAAGCGTAAGCAGTATAATCGCGGCAACGGAAATTACAGCAATTATAAAATATTTCACAAGCGAATCCTTTTTTTCTGTTTTCAAAACCGCTTGACTGTAAATGAACGGCAAGCTTCCCGCCATCAGCCCAGCGATAAATCCGCCCGCCTGCATCGAAAATCGTTCCAGCAGAATATCAATTACTCCGCCGACGGCTAAAATTCCGATTACGATTCCGATACCGACAGGGATTAAAAATTTTAATGATTCCTTCGTATTCTTAAATAAACTATTGATTGAATTAATAAAATCATCGTAAATTCTAAAAATTACCGCAATCGTCGCGCCGCTTACACCCGGCATAACATTGGCACCGCCAACCGCAATGCCTTTTAATATTAAAAACAAAATTTTCAATTTGATTACCCCTTTTTTACAAAAATATAAATATTTTGACAAAATATATTGACATTGATTTAATAAGTTGTTAATATTTGCGCAACAATTTATTAAAGGATGATGTTTCCATGAAAAAAATTATTTTCTGTCTGCTGTTTACTATATTAATGTCAGCCACCGCTTATGCAAGCTCTACCGCAGTTGTTACGGGTTCCCGCGTTAATATTCGTTCTTCTGCCGAAATAAATCCCGAAAATGTTCTTTTCCAAGTCGACCGAGGCACGATTATCGAAATCCATGATGTAGCAGACGAATTTTTTGCCGCAACCGTTTCGGGCACAACAGACGTTTTTATCTCACGCGATTTCGTGCGGATTCTTAATGTACAGGGCACGGTAACAGCTCCGTTCGCGTGGATTGACAATGTACCGGGCGAGGAAAACACTGCAACTGCAATGCTTCTTCACGGTGAAATCGTAACGGTGACTTCCGTTTACGAAGAATGGTACGGCATCGAGTTTAACAATTCAATCGGATACATATATCAATCAGATATAGAAATTCCGCATTTCGCGGAACTTCCGACCGCACGCGTCGGCAACACCCTCGCCGACGAAATAATCGAAACCGCATTGGATTTACTCGGCTCAAGCTATGCCTACGGCGGAATGTCGCCCGGCGGTTTTGACTGCTCGGGATTTACTTCATATGTCTTTTCCGCGCACGGAATAAGTCTGGACAGAAGCTCCCGCTATCAAGCGCGAAATGGCATCGCCGTCGAACGCCACGAACTCGAACGCGGTGATTTGGTTTTCTTCGGCAGCCGCGGAAGCAGCAGCATTAATCATGTAGGCTTGTACATCGGAAACGGACAATTCATTCATTCTTCAACGTACGAAGTCGGCGTAATCATAACCGACATGGACAGCACAAACAGCCAAAGAACATACATTTCCGCCCGAAGGGTTATTCCATAAAAAATGACGCAGATGCTTCAATGTTTCTGCGTCATTTTTTTTTATCGGGTAACAGACCTGTCATCCGTACACTTCACTTTTTATCTTTTCAATTCTTTCGAGAGACAATCCAAAATCTGCGGCTAATTGAGTTGCGGGAATATTTTTTTGCAATCATGTCCCCGATTTCATTTCGGTGAATTTTTGCCTTTACTGCCGCTCCCATGCTTCGCCGTTTATGCCATTATATCAGTTCTGCAACCGGAAAAGCAAAAAGCCCGCCGATACGGATAAAACGCCGTAACAGCGGGCTTTTTCTTGCATCGGGGAAACAGGATTTGAACCTGCGCCCTCCTGGTCCCGAACCAGGCGCGCTACCAAGCTGCGCTACTCCCCGTCGGTTTTTTCTACAAAAGAAATTCTAACCATTTTTATCCGAATGTCAAGTACGTGAAAAAACAGCGGTATTGAAAGCATCAATAACGCTGTTTTTTATTTTAATCCAACACATTTTACGGTCCGAGCAAGTATCCGTCGCCGTCTCTGTAGTTTTGGTTTGTGAGAATCATTATTCCATCAATGATTCCCCAAATCCACATTCCGAAAGTGATGGCAACATTAAACCAAATTGTGATAAATCCGATTCCGACAAACATTAGTAAGTATGAAATCAGATAGCCGAATATATTTAATCCGGAAATAATCGCACTCGCGGCACCCAAACCCGTTTTACCCAGCATAAAATGGTGGATTCCGAAATTGAAATAACCACAACTTAACATGGGTACGAGTAACGCTACAAGACCGCAAGCCATTCTTGACCTGCTGCCTACCTGGTTACCGAAATTGCTGTTCATGTTATTCATGTTCACTTAATTTCCTCCTCTATTTTTCAATATTATAATATACGTCGACATTATCCCGATGTCTGCAAAATATATTCCATCATTTTTTGACATTTATGTCAACTTTTTTTATCAACGTGCGATTTATTGCTTGCATAATTATCATTCCAAAGCTTATAATATTTTTACAGAGCCTGGGATGCTCGATAACCTATTATTTTGAACCTACAGACGCGAAACGGGAGTCCTATTTATACACACAGCCTACGTCGTGCCGTCTCGAACGGAAGACGGAATCTCTGTTGCGGACACCCACCTAGCCTTTAGGCTAGGTGTCAAAATATAGGACCGGCACTCCGGGTTATTTTTTTGCAGTTTGAAAGGAAATTTTTACCTTGGAAAAGTCTGACGAAATTCTATTAAATTCAAAATATCCGTTTGAAGAAATTTTGAAAAAATATCAAAAACTTATTTATTTTATTGCGCGAAGATATTTTAAAAATCCCGACGACGTAATGGACGCGAGCCAAGAAGCCGCGATAAAAATTTATACGGGAATTCCGCACGTAAAACTGCCCGAGGGTGGCAATCTAAAAGCATGGATTTGCACCGTTACCGCTCGCGTCTGCCTTGACGCGTTGCGAAAACGCCGCCCGCAAACCTGCGAGTTGACCGAAGAAACCCTTCTCACTCCCCTACCCTCGGCGGAAGAAAACGCCGCAGCAAACGAACGTGTTCGTGAAATTCTCAGCGCGATTGACGATTTGCAGGAAGACCACCGCATGGTAATAATTCTGCGCGATATGCAAGGCTTATCATACGACGAGCTCTCCGACGCGCTGAAAATTTCCGTCGGCACGGTAAAATCACGACTATCACGCGCTCGTTTGGCATTGAAGAAGTCGTTGAGCTAATTCAAGCGTCTGCACCATTGTGCGATTTTCGTTTTGATGCAAAAATTCCTCTTCGAAACGACGACCGAATTTTAAAAATATTTTATCCGTTTCGGCTAAATCTTCTTCACCGATTACCGACGCAAGCGAACGTACATCCCCTACCCCGGCATATGCCGCAAATAATTTTGCGGCTATGGCGGGGTGTTCTTTTGTCGTAAAATTTTCGCCGATGCCGTCCTTCATAAGACGCGAAAGCGACGGAAGAACATTAATCGGCGGAAAAATTCCCTTCAAATGCAGCGCGCGGTCGAGGACGATTTGCCCTTCCGTTATGTAGCCCGTGAGGTCGGGAATCGGATGCGTAATATCTTCGCCCGGCATTGTAAGAATTGGAATCTGCGTAATCGAACCCGCCTTACCCTTGCGAATGCCGGCGCGTTCGTAAAGCGAGGCAAGGTCGGAATACATATAACCCGGGAACCCCTTCCGCCCCGGAATTTCGCCGCGTACAGATGAAATTTCGCGCAAGGCTTCGGCGTAAGCCGTCATATCTGTCAGAATCACCAACACATGATAGCCGCAGTCATACGCAAGATATTCCGCCGCAGTCAGCGCGAAGCGCGGCGTCGCAACACGCTCTGTCGGCGGGTCATTTGCCATATTCAAAAACATTACCGTGCGCTCGTATTGCCCACTCTCAATAAACGTTCGACGAAAAAATTCCGCCGCGTCATGCCCAATTCCCATAGCCGCAAAAACTACCGCAAACTTTTCATCGCCGGAAATTTTCGCCTGCGTTGCAATTTGCGCCGCAAGTTTATCATGCGGAAGTCCGTCGCACGAAAATATCGGAAGCTTCTGACCGCGTATCAATGTCGCCAAACAATCAATCGCCGAAAACCCCGTATGTATGTAATTACGCGGATAAATTCTCTCAACAGGATTCAACGCCACACCGCTAATCTCGCGATACTCCTTCGCAAAAACCCGCCCAAGTCCATCGCGCGGACGCGAAAGCCCGTCAAATTCCCGCCCCAATATTTCTTCCGTAAGCCCAATTTCCAAAAGCCGCCCCGTAAACTTTACCGATGTCTTCTCTAGCGTAAGCTCTCGCGCACCCTCAAAAACCAAAATCACCGCAACATCCCCGTCAATCTGAATAACTCGTCCGATTCGCGATTTTACTTCGCCCGCTTTGATTTCCACAATCTCATCGAACGCCGCTTCACCTACGCCGCTGACGAAAACCAAATTGCTGCGAATTTCACTTAAACCGAAATATTCCATTCAAACACCTCTGTTCTTCGTGGGCGCGGAGTGGTCATTTCATCAA
Source organism: Clostridiales bacterium (assembly GCA_031254075.1). Lineage (GTDB taxonomy): Bacteria > Bacillota > Clostridia > Lachnospirales > WQUN01 > WQVC01. Next base: position 13,810 of record JAIRVD010000054.1, on the reverse strand, counting down.
CGAATAAGATAAATGTCAGGAAAACAGCGGCTTCCCGAGCGAAACAACTAACCGGGTGCAGCGAACGTTTTCCGCGCCCCGCGATGGGTATATTCGACTATAACCGACTAAACGCTAACGCAATCAGCACAATTCCGCCGACCCAAGAGATGTTGAACGGAAGTTTTTCCGCGAGGGAGTGTCCGATTTTTCGTCCGAGAACGATTGCGGCGATGTTTGTGAAAAGCGACGCACCGAGCAACGCCCACGGATTTATTCCGGCGAGAACAGCGGCGAAACCCACAGCCATTCCGTCGAGAGAGAGTGAGAGCGAAAGCGCGACTGCTTCGCCCGCCGAGATGTGTTTGGAGACGTCGGCATCGGCGGCTTCGGGATTCGCGTAGACATGCAGAATAAATTGAATGTCAAACATCGAGAATTTAACTTCTTTCTCGGTGTGTTTTCGAATGCACGCCTTGATGATTCCGTCCAGAAGTTTTGCGATTCCCATTAAAAATAAAATGGTAAACCCAACCGCCGCAGCGAATCCGTCCGAAAGAAACGGCTTTGCCAAATGTCCGAAGAACATTGCGATGCCGATAATCGCGCAACAAACTATATTTATTATATGAAGCGAACTCATCGGAATACGAATTTTTTTGCTTCCGTAAGCAAATCCCGCCGTAAATGCGTCAACGGAAAGACTTGACGCAAGCACCATCGCTTCCACTAACGCATACATGGCAAAACCCGCTCCCTGACAGATTACCAATCGGTCTTGCCTGTCGCCGAGAACTGCGTTGAAGCGTTCGCAGTTTCAACACTGTCAAAACCGTTTTCATTTAATCTGTTTACATGCTCGTTTATTTTATGTAGCAATCAGAAATTTTGTGATATAATTCCTCGGAGAAAAAAATAACAAGGAGAAAAAAAATGAACAAATATTTGAAAAGCGCGATAATTTGGTTTTTGATTATATTCGGAACCACTGTTTTGATTTTAGCAAATGTGTTTGGCGTTCCGTGGAGGAAGGATGGCGAATTTATCAGCGTATGGGGTGTGCGTAATATTCGTCAAGGCTTGGACTTGCGCGGCGGAGTAAGTATTTTATATGAAGCGGATACAGAAAATCCTTCGGCGGATGAAATCGCGGCGGCGCAGTCGTTGATGCGCGGCAGATTGGACAGGCGCGGTTATTTGGAAGCAGACGTCGTATCGGAAGGAACACGGCAAATTCGCGTTGACATTCCGGGTGTTGAAGATGCGGAAGCCGCAGTGGCGGAAATCGGCGCGACGGCGATGCTGATGTTCGCGGACGCAGACGGAAGTGTTTTTCTTACCGGAGCAAACGTTGAAAGCGCGCGAAGAATAACGGGTGCCGAACTTGAAAACGGCGTTGCGGTAAGTTTGAATTTCGACGATACAGGTTCGCGAATTTTCGCGCAGGTAACGCAGGCGAATCTCGGACGGCAGACATTTATTTTCATGGATGACGAATTAATCAGCGCGCCGGTTATTAACGCCGTTATAACCGACGGACGCGCAATAATTTCCGGCGGCGACATGACATTCGACAGCGCGTTGCAACTCGCAACTAATATTCAGCAAGGCTCGTTGCCGTTCGCGCTTAATGTAATCAGCTTTAACCAAATTGGAGCCCGGCTCGGCGCGGACGCGTTGCAAACAAGCATAATCGCCGGAGCAATCGGGCTTCTTCTCGTGCTTGTGTTTATGGCAATTTTTTACCGCACGATGGGGATTTGCGCCGACTTCGCGCTTATAATATATGTAGCAATTGTATTATTTTTAATTTCCGTACTCGGAATAACGCTGAGTTTGCCGGGTATCGCGGGGCTGATTCTTTCCATAGGAATGGCGACCGACGCAAATATTGTTATTTTCGAACGCATCCGCGAGGAAATCGCGCTCGGAAAATCGCTTCGTTCCGCGATGCGCACGGGATATCGCCGCGCGTTGCCCGCGATTATCGACAGCAATGTCACAACACTGATTGCGGGCTTTGTTCTTTTTTGGCTCGGAACGGGTCCGATTATGGGATTTGCGCAAATGCTGATTATCGGAATTCTTGTGAGTATGCTGACCTGCCTTTTTATTACGCGAATCATTACGGTTTGCTTAATGGACCTCGGAGTTGTTAAAGCGTCACATATTATTTCGCAAAAACAAAAGGACGCACTGATTAATGCGAAAGCCGAAGGCAAACCCGAACCCGTCGATGACACCGTTCCGAAATCAATCGTTGAAAACAGAAAATATTATTTTGTGTTTTCGGCATCAATTTTAATTGCCGGAATTATTTTCATGCTCGCACACGGTTTTGGCGGAACGGGCTTCTTCAACCTCGACGTAGAATTTTCCGGCGGAACGTCCTTCCAAGTTGACATCGGACAACCTTTTGAAAACAGCGACATCGAAGCAATTGTTCGCAATGTAACCGGCGAATCCGCTCCGCAGGTTCAGCAAATTCTGGGTACAAACGAAGTTATGATTCGCACAACACAAGTTGACGCCGCCATTCGACAAGACCTGATTGCTCAACTCTCCGAACGCTATAGTTTAAACCCCGAAAATTTCGACTACGCCGACGTAAGCCCCGCCGTAAGCGCGGCTATGCGCCGCTCCGCAATCATGGCAATGGCTATCGCAAGCCTCGGAATGCTTGTATATATCTCCATTCGCTTCCGCGATGTCCGCACCGGCGCAAGCGCGGTTCTCGCACAAATCCACGACGCCCTCGTCGTGCTGTGCATCTATGCAATTCTGCGCATTCCGCTTAATTACGCTTTCATCGCCGTTATGCTCACGACACTCGGCTACTCAATCAACGCCACAATCATCATCTTCGACCGCATCCGCGAAAACCGCACGCGTATTCCAAAGGCGTCGCATTCTCTTCTAATTAATACAAGCGTTTCGCAAACCCTTCGCCGTACTTTGTTTTCGACAATTTCTTCCTTCATCGCCGTCTTTATGCTATATGTAATCGGCGTCGCCGCTATTCGCGACTTTACCTTGCCAATCATGGTTGGTCTGCTGTTTGGCGCATATTCGTCCGTATGCCTCTCCGGCTCGGCTTGGTACATGATGCTGAAAGAGAAAAAAGCCGTGAAGCTCGGCAAATGAAACGGCAAATTGACCTTCTCCCGCCATGGGCGCAAAACGCGAAAACATCAAGAAAAAGAATAAAAATTATGGCGATTGCGCAAATTTTTATTCTTTTGGTTTTGATTGCGATTGTCTTTACTTTGAAAATAGCAGAACGCGAAACATGGAATTACTCCCGCGAGCTTTCCGCGCGGATTGCCGCATTTGATTCCATGCCGATGGAAATTGCAGAAGAATTGTACGCCGCGCGTGTGGTGTTGGAATATTCGGAAGAAATTTATGCGAATGTTTTTAACAGCGAATGGCTTGACCAAATAATAGAAGCCGCCCCGGAAGGAGCGGCTTTAGCGCGTTTAGAATACAATGCGGCTGAAATTATAGTAGCGGGAATTGCGGAGGATTTGCTCGCCGTTGAAGCGTACAGAGCGAGCCTTTCAGAAATTTTTACATACGTACAACAGGGGCGCGTAACGCGTATGCAGGATGGGGATTATACATACGAGATTCGGATTAGTCCATTTTTTGACTGATAATCTCAAGCGCGGCTTGCAGTTGAATGTCTTCTTCGAGCATCAGCCTGCCGATTCTGCGGCTTAGGTCTTCGGACATTTCTACGATTACGTGGGGTTCGATGCCTGTGCCGTGGATGTTTTCGCCGTTGGGAGTATGATAGGTTTGAACGGTCAGCTTGATTGCGGTTCCGTCGGAGAGGTAAAGAAGGTTTTGAACAACACCCTTACCAAAGGTTTGGGTTCCGATGATTGTGCCGCGTCCGGTGTCGCGAACCGCACCTGACAGAACTTCCGATGCTGATGCGCTGCGTCCGTTTACGAGAAGAACGAGCGGCAAGTCGATGAAAGCAGCGTCGGAACGAAAATCTTCTCTGTTACCGCGCGAATCGACTGTGTATGTGATAATTCCTTCGGGAAGAAGCCGGTCGGTGATTTCGATTACACTGGTAAGCAGTCCGCCGGGGTTGTTGCGCAGGTCGAGGATGAGACCTTCCATGCCATCGGCGGTAAGCTCGGAAAGCGCGGCTTCGAATTGCCCTGCGGTAACGCCGTCGAAGCCTTCAAGACGAATATAGCCGACGGAACCGTTTTGGGTATAATGCATTTCATGGAAAACAGTCGGAACCTCCACCGTTGCGCGAATAATTTCCACATCGAAACGCTCGTTTTCGAAATCGCGGTAAATCGTAATCGTAACGATTGTTCCCTCGGGACCCGTTACCATTCCGACGACGTCTTCGATAGCGCGTCCGGCAACGTCAACACCGTCTACCGCCATTATTTTATCGCCCGGCAAAAGCCCCGCCAAATCCGCCGGCGCACCGTGGAACGTTGACGAAATCGTAACAAACGGGTCGTCCTGTTCGGTTGTAATCGTTACGCCGATTCCGACGAATGTGCCTTCCGTTCTTGCGCGGAACGACGCAAGCGCTTCCGAATCAAGATACTGCGTGTACGGGTCGCCGACGCCGTCAACAAAACCCCTATACATATTTTCGAGCATTTCGTCCCTATCGAACGGCACTATCGAATACATATTCAGCAAGTTATAAATTTCCGTAATTTTTGTATTAGGGTCCGGTCCGCGCCAAAACATTTGTTTTGCGTACACGGTAATTCCCATCGCCGCGATAACAACTATTATTGCGGTAATCAGGCTGCCTGCCCCCAGCCCTTTCAGAAACTCTTTTTTGTTTTCCATAATTACCTCCATGAAAGTGTCTCTTCATATATATGTATTGCAGTGTGTGAATAGTATAGAGAATGACCATGCCGTATTTTGTAAAAAATTGTTGGTATTTTTTGGAATTTGCTAACGCAAAAAGCTTGACTTCCAATTTCTTCCTGTTATAATGGCAGAAATTGGAAATTAACGACGGGAGGAACTACACTGAGCGACAAAAAAATGAGTATTTTAATGGCGGACGACAACAAAGAATTCTGCGATGCCATTACCAACTACCTCGGAAAGCAACCGGATATGGAAATTTCCGGAGTTGCCTACGACGGACTTGAGGCTTTCCAAAAAATCCAAAGCCTTAAACCCGACATCGCAATAATCGACGGCGTAATGCCAAAACTCGACGGACTCGGCGTTCTGGAAAAGCTGAATCTTTCCGAAGCACAGGGCTACGCACCTATCTGCATTATTCTTTCGGCAATCACGCAAGACAAAATCACCCAAAAGGCAATCGAACTCGGCGCGGAGTACTACATAGCCAAGCCGTTCGATTTGGAAGCCCTTGTCGCACGCATTCGCCAGCTCAAAGAACAACTCAAAAGCCCAATCCAAAAAGGAGTCGGCGCCCGCAGCCGCCAAAACAAAGAAGTCAATCTCGAAACTAAAATCACCGGAATCCTGCACGAAATCGGTGTCCCCGCACACATTCGCGGCTACCACTACATGCGCGAGGCAATCATGATGGCTGTCAATGACCTCGATATACTTAACTATATCACAAAAGAACTCTATCCCACAATCGCCAGAAAATGCAACACTACTCCTTCACGCGTAGAACGCGCAATTCGCCACGCAATCGAAGTCGCTTGGAGCCGCGGCAAGGTCGAAGTCATTGATTCACTTTTCGGATACACAATCTCAAATCACAAAGGCAAACCGACAAACAGCGAATTTATCGCACTTATTGCCGACAGATTGAGATTGGAATTAAAGGCGGGGTAAAATTCTAGTCGGAAAATCAAATGCGCTGCATTGGGTCAATACCCTTTACAGCGCATTTTTATGCATCTTTCAAAATGTACGTTCCGACGTTGACGAAATGGCAAAAAGGTTCGTCAGCCCTTGATTTATCAGCACCAGAATGTTAAAGCTTGCGTTTTTCCAACTCACTTCACGGCAATCACCAACAAACCAAACGGATTCTTAATTTTTTGGAATATGCTTGTGCAGATAATCACTGTGCGGCATATTTTTTAAAAGGCCTTCGCAGCTTATGCCGTAAAAATTTCGCCTTTCAAATAAAGCGCGGCTTTCCCTGCGATTTTTACACGTTCGCCGCAATTTTTACATATCAGTGTTCCGCCGCGTTTAGAGAGTTGCCTTGCAAGCATTTCGTTTTTTTCGAATTTTTCCGCCCATAGCGGAATCAAGCGCGTATGCGCCGAGCCTGTTACGGGGTCTTCGGGGACACCCATTTTCGGCGCGAAGAAACGTGAAACGAAATCCGCGTTGTCGCCCTTTGCGGTGATTGCAACGGCGCGGATGTCGAGTTGTTTTATTTTTTCGAAATCGGGGGTTGCATCTTTTACCACTTGTTCATCTTCGAGAACAAGAACCAAATCCCTGAAATCGGCAAATGCTTCGATAATTGGCATTCCGATTGCTTGTCGCATTTTTTCGGTAACTGAAATTTTTTGCGGCTTGTTCGATGGGAAGTCCAATGTGTAAACGTCATCCTCTCTTGCGACAAACAACGCACCGCTTTTCGTTTCGAAGTGAACTTCGTTTACGGCTTCGACGAAGTTCATCACAACGAACGCGGAAGCAAGTGTTGCGTGTCCGCATAAGTCAACTTCGTTTGTCGGAGTGAACCAGCGCAAATCGTAAAAATCGTTTTGCTTGAACAAAAATGCGGTTTCGGAAAGATTATTTTCCGCCGCGATGTTTTGCAAAATTTCGTCGTCCAATTTTTTTTCCAACAAGCACACGCCCGCCGGGTTTCCTTTAAAAATTTTATCCGCGAACGCGTCGATTACGAAATATTTCATAGACACAACTCCTTTTTTTAGCAATCAATATAATCAATGAAAATGTCTATTGCAAATATAAGAAAAATTTCGTAGAATACTCCGAGCGGGGGGAATGAAATGATTGACCCTATGAGTTTGTATAATGAAATTGCAAGCGGCATACTCTCCAAGATTCCGAACGGGGAAGCTATGTACAGCAGATTTGTTGAGGGGCGGACGGCTAATGCGGCGTCTGCTTCGCGTGCCGTTGCAGAGAACGCGGCGGGAAGCGAAAAGTCCGCTACCGATGGTAACGCGGTTCCGTTCAGCGCATTGGTGGAATATTTCACAAACGGCGGCGAAAACGCCGACGAATACATGCGTGCCGCAATCGAATCCGAAATAGAAGCCGCCGCAACCCGCCACAATATCGACCCGAATCTTATCCGCGCAGTAATCCGCGCGGAAAGCAATTATCGCTACGACGCCGTTTCACACGCAGGCGCAATGGGTCTGATGCAGCTTATGCCCGGTACCGCCGCCTCCCTCGGCGTAACCGACCCGTTCAACATTGGTCAAAACATCAACGGCGGCACTGAATATCTTCGCAAGATGCTCGACATGTTCAACGAAGACGTTGACCTCGCCCTCGCCGCATACAACGCCGGACCCGGCGCCGTTCAACGCCACGACGGAATTCCGCCGTTCGCCGAAACCCAAAATCACGTTCCGCGCGTCCGCCAATACTACGAAGACTACACCCTTCAACAATATCAACGCTCCGCAGAAGATTCACGCTTCAACTGATAAACCCTCGCTGCTGTAGCTCAGTCGGTAGAGCGCGTCCTTGGTAAGGACGAGGTCACCGGTTCAATCCCGGTCAGTAGCTTCCAAAAAACCCTGTAAAATCAAGGGTTTACAGCAACAACGATGTATGTTGAAAACTCTTGCGGGGATGTCGTGAAGCCGTGTGCTTCACGGCATTTCTCGTCTTATGGGTAATTTGCAGGTGGATTTATAACAAAAGCAAATATGTTCAAAAAGCCTTGAATTTTATCTCGGTTGAAGCTCGTATGAGCGTACAAAAAACGCTTGAGTAAATCATGAACGCGATTCACCCTACCAAGAGGGTTATCTTTACTCAAACATCGCAGAAAGAAAAAGCGCAAGAACAGTGTAAAATATTTCAAAAGAGTGAATAAAAGTGAAAACCTCTCAGTAAAGTGGTATAATAACTTTGCGAAGAAAAAAATACCGAAGAGAGGTTTTCGCATGAATATTATATCAAAAGGAACGGCAAGAAAACGAAATTAAAACGAGAACAACAGGATTTTTCAATAGTTTGGAAATTGGAAAAATACTACAAAAATCTAACGCTTACAAAGGAAAAGGAACGCCTGTAATTCGAATGATGATATATCTTGTACAGTTGGCATTCACCAACAGAAGCATGTACATGAATATCCTAAACGGAACGAACACAGAAAATTTCGGAAAAGATGTGATATATCGTTTTTTGAAGTCCACCTATGTGAACTGGTCAACATATATGCTGAGTTTAGCAATGAAAGTGATATGCCCCTTCGTGAAACAACAAGCAGTGAGCGCGTTTGAAATTCGGACGAAGCGATGATTTTCGGAGGTTGCCCTAAATCAAAAATTGAAATGAGATGAAAAATGGAAATAATAAAAATACTTGCAAGCGAATTTAATCTGAAACTTTGGCAGGTTGAGAATACCGTGAAATTAATCGACGCGGATAATACAATTCCGTTTATTGCGCGTTATCGCAAAGAGCAAACGGGGGAAATAGACGACCAAAAGCTGCGCGAATTAAACGAGCGGCTTTTATATTTGCGTAATTTGGACGAACGCAGAAAACAGGTAATAAATACGCTTACGGAACAGGGTAATCTGACAGAAGAATTAACGGCATCGCTTATGGAGGCGGAAACGCTTACGGAAGTTGAAGATATATATCGACCGTTCAAGCCAAAACGCCGCACACGCGCAACAATGGCGATGGAAAAAGGACTCGAACCGCTTGCGGAAATAATTTTCAAGCAGAAACTATCCGACATTCACGCGGAAGCGGCGAAATATATCGACACGGAAAAAGGCGTTGAAACCGTAGCCGATGCCCTTGCAGGCGCAAGCGATATCATTGCGGAGAAAATTTCCGACTCTGCCATATGTCGAATGATGGTTCGAAATTCGACTAAGAACCACGGGATAATTACATCACGCGCATCAAAAAAAACTTCGGAAAACTCCGATAAATCGGTGGTATATGAAATGTATTTTAATTTCACCGAGCCGATTAAAAAAATCGCGGGGCATCGTATTTTGGCAATCAATCGCGGTGAAAACGAAGGAATACTAAAGATAGGAATCGACGCTCCCGAAGAAAAAATTTTTATCGAATTGAGAAAACAGTTTGTAAGAACAAACCCCACAACACTGGAGTTTATGGAATCCGCAATGGTTGACAGCTACAAACGCTTGACAGCACCCGCCGTAGAACGCGAAATTCGCACAATGCTTACGGAGCAGGCAGAAGAAGGCGCGATTTCGGTATTTGCAAAAAATTTAAGCCAACTTATAATGCAGCCGCCTGTAAAAGACCATATTGTACTTGCAATTGACCCCGGTTTCAGAACTGGTTGCAAACTTGCCGTTGTTGATGAAACGGGCAAGGTGTTGGAAACGGGCGTGGTTTTCTGTACGACATCAAAGGACACCGCTCCGTCAAAGAGAATTTTAAAACAAATGATTGACCGCCACAAAGTCAGTATTGTGGCTGTCGGAAACGGAACGGCTTCCCGCGAAACAGAAACCGTTGTTGTCGAACTTTTGAAAGAAACAAATTCGAAAGCTCAATATGTAATCGTAAACGAGGCGGGCGCGTCGGTATATTCCGCGTCAAAATTGGGTGCGGAGGAATTTCCCGATTTCGATGTTGCATTGCGCAGCGCGGTTTCAATCGGCAGACGATTACAAGACCCGCTGGCAGAACTTGTGAAAATTGACCCGAGAAGCATCGGCGTAGGGCAATATCAGCACGACATGAACCAAAAACGTTTAAACTCGGCTTTATCCGGCGTGGTAGAAGCTTGCGTAAACAAGGTCGGCGTTGATTTAAACACGGCTTCGCCAAGCCTGCTTTCATATGTAGCGGGCGTCAGCCCTGCCGTCGCGAAAAATATTATTGCGTTCCGCGAGGAAAACGGAAAATTCAAATCCCGAAAGCAGTTGCTTAAAGTCGGAAAACTCGGACCGAAAATCTTTGAACAATGCGCGGGATTCTTACGCATTCCGGGCGCGGAGAATCCGCTTGACAATACTGCGGTTCATCCCGAATCATATGATGTGGCGAAAGCTTTTTTGTCCATAAAGAAATCCGATTTTGAATCCGCGGCAAAACTCCTTGGCGTCGGCGTTCCCACGCTGAAAGACATAGCGCTGGAACTCGAAAAACCCGGACGCGACCCGCGCGATGAACTGCCCCCCGTTCTTCTTCGCAGTGATGTTCTTGCCATGGAGGATTTAACCGAGGGTATGATTCTCACCGGCACCGTTCGCAATGTCATAGATTTTGGCGTGTTTGTAGACATAGGCGTTCACCAAGACGGGCTTGTTCACATTTCGCAAATCTGCAATCGTTTCTTAAAACACCCGCTCGAAGCCGTGCAACTCGGCGATGTTGTTAATGTGAAGGTTCTGAGTGTAGATATAAGGAAAAAAAGAATCTCGCTTACCATGCGTGATTTGAAATAAAGGGGAGAAATTTTTTAGATTTCTCCCCTTTATTTTATTTCTTTTCCAAATGGTCTATCAAAAGTTGAATCAAATACCTTGTCGTTTCTTCATGGGTTTTTTCCTTCGGCTTGCGGCAGCCGCAATCTTCCGTCGGTACGTCAACGATGTCGATTTCGGTATTTTCCTTTGCGATGTTGTCTTTTGCGGCAAAGACGGTTTCGACGCCGTAGAAATTTTCGGCTGTGCTTGTTGCGCCTGCGCAACGTGTCATCAGGTGATTCCATGTGATTGGACCGACGATTCCGTCGGGCGTGAGACCGTTTGCACGCTGGTAATTCACGACTGCGGTGTGGGTCAGCGGACCGAAGATTCCGTCGGGGTTTAAGCCGGCGTTGTTTACGCTGTTAAGGCATGTTTGAATTTGCACTACATTGCTTCCGCGTGCGCCTTGACGAATCAGGAAGCCGGGATAGGGCGGAATAATCGGCTGAGGCGGTTCTGTTGTGCCGTCGCCGTAGCATTCTGGCATGAGAACGCCCCAAGTTAAAGGACCTACGATTCCGTCGGGGTTCAAGCCGAACAGGCGTTGGAATTCACGAACACTTGCCTCGGTAATCGGGCCGAAAATTCCGTCAACGTTGAGTTGTCTGATGGACGGGAAACGCGAGCGCAGAGAATTCAGGCAGCGTTGAATGCGTTCGACATTCGCGCCGCGCGAGCCGACGCGAATTAATTGCCCCGGAAACGGCGGAATTATATTCGGCGGAAGGGTCTCATTTTCATCAGGCGGAGGAAGTTCGACATTGTCGCGGATGTTCCAATAGACCTGATACAGCATCGCCCAAGTTTGCTGCCCGATGATTCCGTCGGGATTTAAACCGAATCTGCGTTGGAATTCGCGAACGGCATTTGTCATTGCGGGAGTGTAAAGCGAATTTTGCAATACGGCGGGAATGGCGGGATAGAATTCCGAAATAAAATTCAAGAGATACTGCGCCTGCTGAACGGTACGTCCGCGCGTGCCTTGAATAATTGTTCCCGTCGGCGGAATGCGTCCGACGCCGATGATGATTCCTTCGCTGTTGAGTTCGCCGAGACGTTTTACCGCGGAATAAATAAATGACATGCGATGCCATGTTGCGCGGTTTACGATTCCGGTTGCCGTTGTGTTCCCAAGCTCGCGAATGCGTTGGAACGCTCGCACTGCCGCTTCCGTCTGCGGACCGAAAACGCCGCTTACATTCGCAATCGTCGGAACGGCAGGAAAGTTGACCGCAATTCGATTAAGCCACAACTGCATCTGCCGAATCGCCGGGCCGCTCATTCCCGGTCGCAAATCAAAGCCGGGGAATGATTCCCTTACGCCGCCGATATTATCCGTTTCTACTATTTGAATATCGTTCGGGTAATAATTGCGCAGAATCTGGAGCGCGTTAAGTCCCTGATTCGCGAGCGTAACCGTTCCCCATTGCCACAGCCCCGGGCATGTCGATTGACGCCCGTCGCAATATTCCGCAAAGAACGGCTCAAGATGCCCCTGCCTGCGAATAAATCTGTTGAAAATCAAATCAACCATCGCGTCAATTGTTCCGAAAATCTGCCCGCCCGGCACAAACGCTTGGTCAAATTGCGTGCTGTTGGTAATGTCAAAATTCTTTCCGCGTACGCGATACCACTCCGTAGTAATACCACGCTAAAGAAGGTATATTTCACACATACTTACTCGCTTGCGCACTCCACATTTCCATATACTTTCCGTTTATTTTTAACAGCTCTTCATGCGTGCCTTCTTCGATAATCATGCCCCTGTCCAGCATAAAGATTCTGTCGGCATGTTTTGTGGTCGATAATCTATGCGAAATAAATACAACCGATTTTTCCCGCGCTGCTTTTTTCATTGAGTGATTCATTTCATATTCGGCAATGGGGTCAAGCGCACTCGAAGGCTCGTCAAGGATAATCAAACCCGACGGCTTATAAAATACACGCGCAGTCGCAAGCTTTTGGCTTTCTCCGCCGGATAAAGCGGTTCCTTCGTCATCAAACTCGCGGGTTAATTGCGTTGAAGCCCCCGCAACCATTTCATTCATGCGAGGCTCAAATCCGCTTAACTTAACGGCTCCGTTAAATATTCCTTCTTCTGCCTGCCCTAAATCCATGGTGACATTTTCGGTCACAGACGCGGCATAAATGCGATAATCTTGAAATATCGCGCCGATTAGCGCGCGGTATTCATTTAAATTAAAATTACGGATATCAATGCCGTCAAGCGTAATGCGCCCCTCGCTCGGGTCATAGAGCCGCATTAAAAGTTTAATCAATGTTGTTTTTCCCGCGCCGTTATATCCTACAAGCGCGATTTTATCCATTGGATTTATTACAAGATTTATATTTTGCAAAATGAAATCTTGTTTTTCATTGTAACGGAATGAAACATTTTCAAATTTTATCGTTTTTATTTTATTCGGAACGGCTGAACTCCCGATATTTGTCACTTTGTTTTCATATTCTAAAAATGACCGGATTTTTCCTATATACAGCGCGTTCTCCATTGCCTGCGGAAGCAATTCGGAAAGCACCACCATACCCTGCCGCAGTGAATACGCGGCATTAAATAATGTAAACATAGTGCTGAACGCCATCGCTTTTCTTACAGCGGTCATATATACCAAATAGGACAGATATGCGCCGTCGAATATTAACTCGTTAAATACACAACGCATTAAATAATCAAGACCCCATCTTTTCTTTGCAACTTTTTTACGAACATCATAAATTTCGTTATTGGTCGCGTTGAAATCTTCGTAAAGCCCGCGAGATGATTCTTTATTAAGCCGCAATTCCTTTGCATAATCGTTAAGATAAAATACACGGTGTATATATGCTCTTTTACGAATAAAAGGCATTTCAGCCAGTTTTACTTTAAATTGAATTTTATTCAATGCCTTACCGATTAACAGGCGGGCGATAAACGAAATAAAAACAAAAAGCACGGATATCGGGTCTAAAACAAGGAAAAACGTACCATAGGCAAGAACAATTACAATCCCTTGAACCGTATTACTGATAATTGACGTTGTTCTGTCGATAGCTGTTTTAGATTCTGTAACAGATAAAATAAATTCATTGTAATATTCCGGATTGTCATAACAGGCAAGGTCAATGGAACATGCCTTTTTGTAAAGCATTAAACGCATTTTTTGCTCTGCTTTAACGGCAAAAACCGGAGATACATAACCGTTGGT
>JAIRVD010000018.1 GCA_031254075.1 Clostridiales bacterium | reverse complement strand
AAACATCGCCCGCGAGATTCGATGATGTCGGGAAAACATTCATTATCAAATATCCGATTGCCAACGCACCCGCCGAAATCATTGCGAGTGCGGCATCGCCTTTTATTTTTGCGCTTTGTCCGCGACGCAAAAGCAAAATCGCGCTGACAACCGTTACAGGCAAAACAAACAAAAAATTATTCGTTAAATTCATTGCTGCGGCGATTGCGACCGCACCGAACGCAACATGCGAAAGACCGTCGCCGATAAACGAATACCGTTTCAACACCAACGTCACGCCCAAAAGCGACGAACACAACGCAATTAATATTCCGACAATGAACGCGTAACGCACAAACGGAAACGCGGAGAAATAATATAAAAGCTCGTTAATCATGGCGGCACACCTCCGCGCTGATGTCACTTTTTAAATAATCCGCTTTTGTTCCGAAGAAAATATTTTTTCCGATTACTAAAATATGCGAAGCGTATTTTACGGATTCCGCGATATCGTGTGAAATCATAATGATTGTGATGCCTTCGCTGTTAAGGTGCGCGATTAAATCATATAATTCAGCGGAAGTTTTCGGGTCGAGACCGGAAGCGGGCTCGTCGAGCAGAAGAATTTTTTTCGCGGCACATAATGCGCGAGCGAGCAGAATGCGCTGTTGCTGTCCGCCGGATAATTCGCGATAACAGCTTTTTGCAATGGAAGCGATTCCGAGTTTTTGCATATTTTCTTCGGCGAGAAGTTTTTCTTTTTTCGAATAAAACGGGCGCAGTCCGCAGCGATTCAAACATCCCGAGCGAACAACCTCTGTTACGGATGCGGGGAAATCCTTTTGAATCGCAGTTTGCTGCGGAAGATAACCGATTTCGGACTCCAAGCCGTCGCGTGTGACGACTTCCCCCGACATCGGTTCTTTTAATTTTAAAATCGTTTTCATCAGTGTGGTTTTACCCGAGCCGTTGTCGCCGACAACGCATAAATAATCCCCGGCGTTTACGTTAAAGTTCAAGCCCGAAACGACCGTTTTTCCGTCATAGCCGAGCGTTAAGTTTTTACAAATTAATTGCGGCATCACATCACCCTTACAAATATTGCCAATATTGTGATTTTCCTATACAAATGTTATATTCTTCGCAGGAGGTGCGACATGATTAAGGTTGCAATAATTGGCTGCGGAAATATTTCCGGGGCGCATATCGGAAGTTATTTGAAATTTTCTGAAAGATGCAAAATCGTAGCGTTGGTGGATATTTTTCCCGAAAAAGCGGAGGCGGCGAAGAAGCGGTTTTCACTGGACGACGCGGCGGTCTTTGCAAGCCACGAAGAAATGCTTGAATCGGATGTTGCGATTGATTTGGCTTCGAACTGCACGCCGCCGTATGTTCACGCGGAAATTTCAATAAATTGCATGAACAAAGGGCTTCACGTGCTGGTGGAAAAACCGATGGCAACATGCCTGAAAGAATGTGACGAAATGCTTGCGGCGGAAAAACGCAACGGCGTAATCCTGTCGTGCGGCGCACAGAATCGTTTTTTGAATATGATTAGTAAGCTTGAGCGTCTTGCGGATTCCGAAATCGCGGGGAAGATTCGTTGTGCGCATGTTGATTCGCTGTGGTGGCGCGGACATTGCTACTACGACCTTTGGTGGCGCGGGACTTGGGAAAAAGAAGGCGGCGGGCCGACGTTAAACCACGCCGTTCATCAAATCGACATGCTTAACTGGATAAAAAAAGAACTTCCGGCAGAAGTCACGGCAGTTCTTTCTAATGTAATGCATGATAATTCCGAATGCGAAGATTTATCGTTCGCGATTTTGAAATATGACGACGGCGCACTCGCGGAAGTCACTTCATCCGTGGTTCATCACGGCGGAACGCAGAGCATCGTTTTGCAATGTGAAAACGCAAAAATCGCCGCACCGTTTTCCGTTGCGGCAGAAATCTCAAAACCAAACGGCTTCGGCGAATCTAACGCCAAACTCGAAAAGCAAATCACCGAAAAATACAATTCCCTGCCGTCACGCAAGCATGAAGGCTTCGACGGCGAAATCGACGACGTTCTCTCAGCAATAGAAAACAACTCGCGCCCGCTGATAACGGGAATCGACGGAAGAAAAACCGTAGAGCTGATTACCGCAATCTATAAATCGGGCTTCCTGAAGCAAACCGTTTCACTGCCGCTTTCCGAAGACGACGATTTCTACACCTTCGAAGGCGTGCTGAAAAACGCAATACGCTTCTACAAAAAAACAACTGCCGCCGAAAATTTAGGCGACAGTGATATTTCACTTGGAAATTTCAAATAAAAAGCGACCCAGAAGGGACTCGAACCCTCGACCTCCGGCGTGACAGGCCGGCGCTCTAACCAACTGAGCTACTGGGCCGGGAAGCAAGAATGCTTACCGCGAAGGACATATTACACTTATCAAGAAGTGTTTGTCAACTGTTAATTTTCGATAAGAACGGAAAGAATGCGTTGGTATAGCGTATTGTAGTTTGCGTTCCAGTTTGCAGTAATTTGTTTTGCCTGTTCGCGCGTGATAACGGGAACGGAAATTTCCATAAGCATTGCGGCGCTGCGTTTGTCATCGTAGACGCCGCATTTTACAATGTACTCGTCATTATCGGCGTTCGGGAAATAATGGGCTGTTTTTTCAAAGCCCTTTTTTATTTTGCCGCGATTTTCGTCCACGTATTGTGTAATTATATTTCGCACGGGACGCGGAATTTGAGTTTCCAAAAGCTCAAGATTGGTGAGCCCCTCATCGGTCAGCGCATATTTTGTAATGCTTTCGTCCTGCGTGTCCTCGTGAGTTGTATCAAGAAAGCCGCGTTCTACCATGTCCGCGAGATTTTTTTCCAGTACAAACTGATGCATTAATTCCTTTTGAATAACAAAATCCGTAATCTGCGAACTGGACATCGGCAAATCCATTGTATTTATCAAATATAAAATCAACAACTTATTTTCAACATCATTATATTCAACCGCAATTGCCATCTCCGTGCTCCTTTAACTCACGATTGTATAAATCCCTCTTGCCATAATCCACGATTCGGCGCGAATTAAAACGCCGCGTCCGTCCGCAACGGGAACCATCATTAAATGGTTGAAGTCAATGATTTCGCCGTTAAGAACATCGCGCCCGCCGGTGATGTCGATTATTCCGTTTACGCCCGTAATCGCGGTGGCGTTTCCGCCGCGAAGAATGAATTCCGCGCTTGCGCCGAAAATCACCATTTGCCCTTCTTGTAAATGAAGAACCTCAAAAACATCGCGTTCGGCGGTGACGATTGTTGTGGGTGGTGCTTCGGGCGTTTCGGACGGAATTTGCGGAAGACTTTGAATCGCGTTAGGGTCTAACGCCGCAACCGCGTTGCGCAGAACAACGATTTCGGCTTGAAGCTGCGCAAGCCTGTCCTCAACGAAACGCTGTGTAACAAGCGGGTCGCTTGCCGCGCCCGGCTGCGCGAAAACCGTAACCGCGAAAATCGCGAAAACCGCGAAAATAGTGAACGCGGCAAGTTTTATTTTTCTTCTCATCTCAACTCTCCATTCTTAATAAAATATCTTCCATTTCATTTTTTGATTTTGCGTTGTTGATTTTTCTGCGGGCTTCTGCGGAACCGGGCATTCCCTTTGTGTACCAGCATAAATGTTTGCGCATCTCGATGCAGTTTTCGACGGAATGCAAGTGGCGCAATGCTGTTTTTATAATTTCGTCATTGCTTGGCGGCGGCGGAAGAATTCCCGTTTCGAGAAATGCCTTTGAGCGTGAAAAAATCCACGGATTTCCGAGTGCGCCGCGTGCAATCATTAATGCGTCGCAGAGTTTTATTTTTTCCGCCGCGTCTTCGGGCGTAAAAATATCGCCGTTGCCGATTACCTGAATTTTTACGGCGGACTTTACTTCCGCGATTGCGCTCCAGTCGGCTCTGCCCGTGTAAAATTGGTCGCGCGTTCTGCCGTGAACCGCAACTGCCGACGCGCCGCATTCTTCCGCAATGCGTGCCATTTCAACCGCGTTTGTCGCCGCCGCCGTAAACCCTTTGCGAATCTTCACCGTCACCGGACGACTCGACGCTTTCACCGCGGATTCAATCATTTTTCCCGCAAGCGGCGGGTCGAGCATCAATGCCGCGCCTTCTCCGTTTTTAACGATTTTCGGCATTGGGCAACCCATGTTGATATCCACAATATCAAACGGCGCATCCTCAAGCCGCTTAATCGCTTCCGCCAAAATCTCGGGCTCATGCCCGAAAAACTGTACGCTCCACGGACGCACGCACTCATCGTTCGCCAAAAGCTTATACGTATTCTTATTCGCGCAAACAATGCTTTTCGCGCTCACCATCTCCGAAACCGTAAGCTCCGCGCCATGCTCCCATACAATTAAGCGGAAGTACATATCCGTTACTCCCGCCATCGGTGCCATAATTAATTTTCGCATTATAATTCAAGTTTTAACATTTCCCGCACGAAATTGCAACGTATAGATATTGATATGTTAAAAAAGTATAATGAAAATATATTTTTGTAAGTGGGAGAAAAAAATGCTGAAAAATCGGATTGTTCTATTTTATGCTGCGGCTTTGTTTGTATGGATTTGCGTTTCATGGAAACCTTTGTTTGAATGTGCAATTCTTTTTCAAAATATTTTTGCGGGCTACATTGTTTCCGATTTCGCAAATGAAAATTTAATTATTCCGTTCGCGGCAATCATGATTTCTCTTTTCGCGGGATTCGTGTTTTTTTCTGTGAAAAAAATTCGAATCGCTGCGTTTATTATATCGGCGGCAGTTTTTTTGTTTAGCAACATTTTTTTTGAAAACGCCGCGTCGAAACAGTGGCGGTTGATTAACAGCCTCGATGTTGCGACGGGCGAATTGATGCATCTTTATCCCGAGCTTACATTTACCGTTTCGGACGGCGAAATTGCGTACCTTATAGAAGAATCCGAATTGCCTTTCGGAGAAAACAATTTATTTTTAATCAACGGGCAGTATTTTATGTCGCGCAGTGTTCAGCACACTCGTTCGGGAGCCGTTATTTATTACTTGGAAGACGGTCGCGAAGTGGTTTCTTCCCGAAGATTTAATATTTTCTTCGAAGCGGAAAATCCTTTGTTCCCATCGGCGGAAGAAGAAATCAGCAGTGAACCCATAATGCATGTAAATCTCGATATTTCACCCGCTGTAAAATTACATTACTATATTTTTTCAATCATTTTAATACTTGCCATGCTTAATTTTTTATTTATTTTGATTCATAATTTCTCTCTCTCTCGTCTTCTCGTTCACGCAATTACCGGGGCGGCTTATTTGTCTTCTGTTTTGGCGGTGCGCGTTATTGACTATGTTCATTTTGAATCAAGCCACATAACACCGGAAAGCACCGTAAGCGTGCTGCTTTGCATAATTCTTGCGGCGGTTTCTGCCGGGCTTTTAATAGAGAAATCACACGTGCTTGCTTCCGCCGTGTCGGCTTGTACAGTAATTTTGCTGTATTTCTCCGAGTTCTTAATGCTTGGCGGCAGTTTTTATAAGTACGGAAACAGTTTTATATTCGCACCCATTCCGTTTCTTATGTTTTCTGCCGCGAATGTTTTAGTTGTTCTTCTTACGCCGACCATTGTTTGCTTTTTATCAAAACTTCGTTTTGCAAAATAATTTGTTGTGTGGTACAATCCGCCTTGCGCTTATCGGTGCCTCATTTCAAAAAGAAAGGATGGTGAAAAATGAAAGCGGCTATCCATCCGAAATATTTTCAGGCAAAAGTACGATGCAACTGCGGCAATGAGTTCGTTACGGGCTCCACAAAAGAAGAAATTCGCGTTGAAGTATGTTCCAAATGCCATCCTTTTTACACGGGAAGCCAAAAACTGCTTCTCGAAGCCGGCGGACGCGTTGAGAAATTCAAAAAGAAATATCAGAGAGACTAAAAAATTCGCCGTTCGCAGAATTGATTTTGAACATTCCCGAACGGCGTATTTATTTTAAAGGGTGTCAATTCTCGCAACAGGTCATTTTTTTTCGTTCATATAAAATGCCATACAACTATTATGTCCCGCAGTAAGTTTTGTACTTGCAAGTGCTTTGCGGGGGTTGCGAATATTCCTTGTTGTCTTCGTAGGGTTTTTTCAGTGCCGTAAGCAAATTTTTCATTACATAATAATCGCCCTGTTCTGCGGCGGAGAGTGCTTCTTCCACGCGGTGGTTTCTCGGAATGACCGCGGGATTGTGCTTTTTCATTATTTCGGAGACGCAATCTTTTTGCGATTGGCGACCGAGGCGTGACTGCCATTTTAGTTGCCATTCGGAAAGCCCGGGTGCGTTCGGCAAACCGAGATGAAGTGAAAGCGTGCGGAATGTATTTGTGAAATCGAGTTTATGGTTTGTCATTAATTGCAGGAGCTCTTCGATTAATTCGGTGTCTTGCGGTTCGCTGTTTGTGATGCCGAGTTTTTCGCGCATTCCGTTTTGAAAATTATCGTGAAAGCATTCCCAATAATGTGAAATTACTTTTTTTGCTTCGTCTTCATCGAGCAGCGGCAAAAGCGATTCTGCGAAGCGGCAAAGATTCCACGCGCCTATTTGGGGTTGATTGCCGTATGCGTAACGCCCTTCTGTGTCGATGGAGCTGAAAACGGTGTTTTGAGTATATATGTCCATGAATGCGCACGGCCCGTAGTCAATTGTTTCGCCGGAAATCGTCATATTATCGGTGTTCATTACGCCGTGGACAAAGCCGACGAGCTGCCATTTTGCGATTAGTGATGCTTGCCGTTTTGCGGTTTCTTTTAAAAGCAATAAATACTTATTTTCGTTGTTTTCGATTTCGGGAAAATGCCGCTGTATCGTGTAGTCGGCAAGCGTGCGCACATCTTCTTGCGTGCCGAATGCGGAAGCGTAATT
>JAIRVD010000002.1 GCA_031254075.1 Clostridiales bacterium | reverse complement strand
TAAGCCTCTTTGCTTCGGGGAATTTCACCATGACGCATATTTTCTTTTACCATGTACTGCGTTGAAAGAAGTTCGTTTATTATATCTCTCGCCGTCCCTCCAGTGCGCGGGAAAGTGTTACTTCATCAACGAATTCCAAATCGCCGCCTACGGGAACGCCGTGGGCGATTCGGGTTACTTTTATTCCGGTGGGTTTGAGAATTTTCGCAATATACAGCGCGGTCGCTTCACCTTCAACATTCGGGTTTGTGGCGATGATTACTTCATCCGTTTGCGCGGATTGCAACCGTTTTAGCAGTGCGGCAATGGTTAAATCATTCGGGCCGATGCCGTGCATCGGTGAAATCGCGCCGTGCAAAACATGGTACAGCCCGTAATATTCCCTTGTGCGTTCATATGCCGCCATATCGCGCGGGTCTTCCACTACCATGATGATTTTCGCGTCACGCTTAACATTGGCGCAAATTACACATGGGTCGGAATCCGTTAAGCTCGAACACACACCGCAATATTTTACATTACGTTTCGCCGAAAGAATCGCGCCCGCGAGTGCCTCTGCGCGTTCTTCCGGCAAATTGATAATATAAAAGGCGAGTCTTTGCGCAGACTTGCCTCCTATTCCGGGTAATCGCGAGAATTCTTCTATCAGCCGCGAGACCGGCTCGCCGTATATTCGCATTAAAACATTCCGGGCAAATTCATACCGCCGGTAATTTGCGACATTTGCGAATTCACCGCTTCGTCCATTTGACGAATCGCTTCGTTGACTGCCGACATCACTAAATCCTGTAACATTTCAACATCGTCGGGGTCAACTACATCGGGAGAAATTTTCAAATCCAAAATTTGCTTCTCACCGCTGATTGTGATTTTTACCGCGCCGCCGCCCGCCGATACCTCAAGCTTTTTTTCCGCCAACGCCTCTTGCATGTCTGCCATTTGCTTCTGCATTTTCTGCGCTTGCTTCATTAGTTGGTTCATGTTCATTCCGCCCGGCATTCCGCCGCCGAATCCTTTTGGCATTTCGATTCTCTCCTGTCTAAAATGCTTCACCGTCGATTATTTCCTGCCCGAAATCTGCGTTTTCCCAATCGCTCGGAATATTCGGAATATTTTCTTCCGTTTCCGGCGGAGGTTCGGGTAACGGCGGTGCGTTACTTTTTATCGCTTTATTGTACGCCTCCCGCACCTCAATGGCAAGGTTGGGCGGCGTTGTTAATTTGAAATAATCCGCGACGATTTCGCCGATTTTTTTCTGCTTTCCTTCAATTAATTTTTTTGAAGTTTCGTTGCCGCAATAAATTTTTAACATGCCGTTGACCATCTCGGCTTCACACGGCGCAAGCAACGAACGCGTAGGCGGCGCAAGCTTCGCGAGAATTTTTTGCCAATCGGCGGCTTTCATGTTCGCCGTGAGCGCGGGAGTTTGAGGTGCAGGCGCGAAAGGCGGCATTTCTTTTTTCGGCTCTTTTTCGCGTTCCGCTTGTTTTAACTTCGGGGCAACGGCAACTGCTTCCGTTTCCGGCATACACATTTTCAGCGCGCAGACTTCAAACGCGGTGCGCATATGCGGCGCGAATTTCATTTCACGCAATGTTTCGGAAAACGCGTTGATATATTTCATCAATAACGAAGCCGGCACACGCGTTGACTGTTGTTTTAAATTATCAAAAAGCTCGGCGGAAAATTCCTCACCGGCAGTCAGTCCCGCGACAAGCACATCGCGGAAATGCCGAATCAAATCGGCGGCGAACTGCGAAACATCGCGCCCTTCTTCCATTGCGTTTGCGATTACCGACATCACCGCGCCGCTGTCGGCAGACGCGAGCGCGTCGGTAAATTCAAACAGCCGTTGCCTGTCCACCGCGCCGAGCAGCTCACGAACTTTTTCCGATGTAAGCTCGTTTGCGTCAATGTTTATGCATTGGTCAAGCAAGCTCAACGCATCGCGCATCGCTCCGTCGGAATGATACGCGATGTAATCCAGTGAAGCTTCTTCGAACGGAAAATTTTCTGCGTTTAAAATTTTTCGTAAAGCATTTGTAATTTCTACGGAAGAAATTCTGCGGAAATCGTATCGCTGACAGCGAGATAAAATCGTTGCGGGAATTTTCTGCGGGTCTGTCGTCGCAAGAATGAAAATTACATGCGGCGGCGGTTCCTCCAGGGTTTTAAGCAGCGCGTTAAACGCGCTTGTCGAAAGCATATGAACCTCGTCGATGATGTAAACCTTGTATCGTCCGTCATTCGGCAGATATTTTACCTCGTCGCGCAGGTCGCGGATATTTTCAACGCCGTTATTCGACGCCGCATCAATTTCCGCAACATCAAGACTGCGTTCGGTTAAAATATTTTTGCACATTTCGCATTCGTTGCATGGCTCGCCGTTTTGCGGCGCGAAGCAGTTCACCGCACGCGCTAAAATTTTCGCCGCCGAAGTTTTTCCTGTGCCGCGTGTTCCGCAAAATAAATACGCGTGGCTCACCTGATTCGAATTCAACTGATTCACCAACGCGCGAACAACATGCGGCTGTCCGACAATTTCTTTAAATGAAAGCGGACGCATTTTACGATATAATGCTTTATAAGACATTGCCAACACCTCTTTCGGATTATTTTATCAAAAGGAGCGACAAAATGCCATTTCCATTAACCCACTTATGCGTTGCGTGGCATATAATTGAAAAATCGGGAAGCAAAAACGCGGCGCAGTTTATACTTGGCTCGATTGCACCCGATGCGGTGCATCATCGCGAGGAATTTATAAACGGATATAATCCAAGCATAGGCGCGGAAAAAAAAATAACGCATCTTTGTCCGATAAGCGACGAACGTTGGGGACATGTTACCGACAACGAAGGTTGGGAAGAACGCGTAAAAAAATTTCTGCGCGAACACGCGAACAACGCGTTCGCTGCGGGATATGCCGCGCATGTTCTCACAGACATCTGCAATAATAAAACGCTTTGGTATAATTTCCGCACAAATTTTCCGCAAGAAGCCGTCAAGGGATATACAAGCGAGTA
>JAIRVD010000266.1 GCA_031254075.1 Clostridiales bacterium | reverse complement strand
ACCCTTAAAATGAGTTTCGTCCAACGATTCGAGAAGCAGCGCCTTTTTACTGTGGTCGATATAGTAAACAAAAGGCAGTTCGGAAATATAATCATTCAGCAGGGCATAGCCGCGAAATTCGTTATCCCTTTTGTGATAAACGAGTTCTGTCAGTTCTATATCGTTATGCGGTGCGGAAACGGTAATCGGGGTTTTGATATGCCCCGCTGCTTTTGACGTTTTCCCCCGTATGACCGTTACATAACCCGTAATGTTGTGGCGTTTAATAACGGCTTCGGAAATCGTGGTATCATCAAAACCGAGAGCATTTTCTTTTTTGTTTTCGATTTTTTCAACGACACGTGCGGCAATTCGCTCTGCTTGAATATCGCCCTGTGCGTCCGAATCGAACGCAACAGCCGACATAATAATCCGGTCGATGGTACAATCAAATATTCGGGCAATGGCGGGCAGCAAGTAAGTGTCGGGCAGTGTGTGTCCGTTTTCCCACTTGCTTACTGCTTGCGGTGATACCCGTAATAATTCCGCAAGCCTATCTTGCGTGTAATTCATATTTTTTCGGAACGATTGAATTGTCGTACCAACTTTTTTTGTGTCTATCATAAAGCACCTCTTGTTTTTATTTCAACGTTGATAAAATAATTGTAAAACGGTTAACGCTATTTTTCTATATAAATATTTATATATTATCTTAACCGCAAGTTAAGTTTTTAAAATCGAAATCGTAAACTCAACTTCCTCAACGGCGAAACGACTTGATAAAGAAAGCCCTTACATATTCTTCTTCAGCTCCAAAATCTCGTCGCGAATAGCCGCAGCTTGTTCGAATTGTAATTCAGCCGCGGCTTGTTTCATTTGTTTTTCGAGTTTTTTGATTGCAACGATGATTTCGTCGCGGCTCATGGATTCGGCATCTTTGGCAAGGGTGGGGGAGGCGGTTTCGGCGGCTTTGGTGAGTTGGATGCGTTCGTGAATTTTTTTGATGATTGAGCGAGGGGTGATGTTGTTCTTCTTGTTGTATTCATCCTGAATTGCGCGGCGGCGATTGGTTTCTGCGATTGCTTTCGACATTGAGTCGGTGATTGTGTCGGCGTACATGATTACGCGTCCGTTGACATTTCGCGCGGCGCGTCCGATGGTTTGGATTAGGGATGTGTTGGAACGAAGAAAGCCCTCTTTATCCGCGTCAAGAATTGCGACAAGCGCGCATTCGGGAATGTCGAGCCCTTCACGCAGAAGGTTTATTCCGACAAGCACGTCGAAAACGTCGAGGCGTAAATCGCGAATAATTTCAATGCGTTCGAGTGTGTCGATGTCGGAATGCAAATAGCGCACGCGAATTCCGGCTTCGCGCAAATAATTTGTCAAGTCTTCTGCCATGCGCTTTGTGAGCGTGGTGACTAAGATTTTTTCTTTTTTTTCTGCAAGCGCGTTGCATTCTCCTATTAAATCGTCAACCTGACCAGTGACGGGACGAACGATTACTTCGGGGTCGAGAAGCCCCGTCGGGCGAATTATTTGCTCAACCCGGAATTCTGAATGCTCGCGTTCGTAAGCCGCGGGCGTTGCGGAAACGAAAAGCATCTGCGGAATTTTTTCTTCGAATTCCTCGAACTTGAGCGGACGATTATCCAACGCCGACGGCAAACGAAAACCGTAATCGACCAACGTTTCCTTGCGAGAACGGTCACCCTTGTACATTGCGCCGACTTGCGGAATCGAAACATGCGATTCGTCCGCAATGATTAAAAAATCATCGGGAAAGTAATCCAGCAGTGTATGCGGCGTCGAACCCGCCTCGCGCCCCGCTAAATGCCGCGAATAGTTTTCGATTCCACTGCAAAAGCCGACCTCAGTCATCATTTCGATATCATAACGTGTGCGCTGTAACAGCCGCTGCGATTCCAACAGCCTGTCCTGCGATTTTAAATACGCGAGCTGTTCTTCCAATTCCGTTTCGATTCCGCGAATCGCCGCGCGCATTCGCTCCGCTCCGGTTACATAATGCGACGCGGGGAAAATTACGATGTGTTCGCGCGTGTAATGAACTTCGCCTGTAATTACGTTAAATTCCGAAATGCGTTCAATTTCGTCGCCGAAAAATTCCACGCGAACGGCTTCATCCGCCAACGAAAACGGCGGAAAAATTTCCAGCACATCGCCGCGCACACGAAAAGTCGAACGTTGAAAATTTAAATCATTTCGGTTGTATTGAATCTCAACCAGACGACGCATGATATCATCGCGGTCGCGTTCCATTCCAACTCGCAGCGAAAGCATTAAATCATGATATTCTCCCGGGTCACCAAGCCCGTAAATGCATGAAACCGACGCAATTACAATCACATCGCGCCGCTCAAACAACGCCGACGTCGCCGAATGCCGCAACCTGTCAATCTCCTCGTTAATCGCAGAATCCTTTTCAATAAATGAATCCGTCGAAGGCACATACGCCTCGGGCTGATAATAATCATAGTAGCTCACAAAATATTCGACCGCGTTCTCTGGAAAAAATTCCCTAAACTCGCTGTAAAGCTGCGCCGCCAACGTCTTGTTGTGCGCCATCACAAGCGTCGGCTTCTGCAACGCCTGAATCACATTCGCCATTGTATAAGTTTTTCCCGAACCCGTTACGCCAAGCAATGTCTGGAACTTCCGTCCGCCTAAAAAACCTTCCGACAATGCCGCAATTGCTTCCGGCTGGTCGCCCGTCGGAGAAAAATCCGCTGTCAGTTTAAATGTCATCTCATACCCTTCCTTAATTCTTAAAATTTGCAATTGACCGCCGGCGAATTAGGCTGCAGACGCGAAGACGGCGCGCATATCGTTTCGATTGGGTGCTTGAGGGAGTAGTATTCTTTATTTCATTTTTAAAAATCATATCAAATTTCCGGGTAAAATCCAAACATCATTTTTAAACCACGCTGCACCACGTTCAAAGTGCATCCAAGTGGAAAGACATACTATCTTCCACTGCCTAAGTGACCACCACACGAAATGTTCCCCGGTCTTTACAGCAAGCCCAAAAACCACCAAGCAAAAATCTATAAATTTTCTACAGAGCTAACCCCGGAAGTGCCGGAGTGAACGTAAAACGCCCTCCGTGTGGAGGGCGTACATAGCCGTGTTTGTATTGACGGTGTAAATTAAATATGAGGAGCTTTCCAATATGGCTAAGGCTAAAAACAAAGTAATCGCGGGAGATTATAAAGGATATGGCGTTGATTCAACATTTGGAATGCTTCAATTGATATCGCTTTTTAGCGGTGCTGTGCCAATAGATAAAAACACCGGGGCGGATTATGAGGTTATTACTGACGAACATAGCAAAA
>JAIRVD010000264.1 GCA_031254075.1 Clostridiales bacterium | reverse complement strand
AGAGCCTGTTTAGGTTGAGCGGTACCCGTTGTCAAGAGAACGCCTTAAACGTGATTTCATTATACATATGTAATATTATTTGTCAAGTGTTTTTCGAAACTAATTTCGACAAGCAGTTTGCTTCCGATAAAGCCTTGTTTTTATCCATCGGCGGGGTCGGTTGTGCGAACGCTATATTGTTCCATTGGCTATTTTCTTTCTCACTTCGGCAAAGACTTTCTTCGCCGGGCGTGTTCGCCCTTCTTCGACAGCGGCTCGTCCCTCGGCGAGGAGAATCTACTCCACCACATCAAACTGGCTATTATACAATTTCGTATACACACCGCCGGCGGCGAGAAGGGAATCGTGTGTGCCTTGTTCTGCGATGTCGCCTTCGTGCATTACGAGGATTAGGTCGGCACTGCGGATGGTTGAGAGGCGGTGTGCGATGATGAAGCATGTGCGGTCTCTCATCAGATTGTCCATTGCGCGTGCGATTTGAATTTCGGTGCGTGTATCGACATTACTTGTGGCTTCGTCGAGAATTAGAATGTCGGGGTCGGCGAGAAGCGTGCGCGCGATTGTAAGAAGCTGTTTTTGCCCGGCGGAAATATTGTCGGCTTCTTCGTTGATTTGCATATTGTAGCTGTCGGGAAAAGTTCGGATGAAATGATGTGCTTGAGCGGCTTGGGCGGCTTTTTTCATTTCGATGTCGGATGCGCAGGGCGAACCGTAGCGAATATTTTCTGCGATTGTTCCGCTGAAAAGCCATGTGTCTTGCAGAACCATTCCGAAATGCGAACGCAAATTGTCGCGTGTGTATTCGTTGATGTTTTTGCCGTCAACGGAAATTTTTCCGGAATTAACATCATAAAAACGCATAAGAAGCTTTACGATTGTTGTCTTGCCCGCACCCGTGTGTCCGACTATGGCGATTTTTTGCCCGGGTTGAACGGTCGCGGTGAAATTTTTTATTACGGTAACATCCGCGTTATAACCGAAGCAAACATTTTCGAAAGCGACATGCCCTGCGAACGCGGGGGTATTGCGGGACGCAATTACGCCGTAATCGTCATTCCGCGATTGACTCGGAATCCCCTCGTCTTCCGCGATAATTTCCGCTTCCTCTACTTCCGCAAGAAACGCAAAAACGCGTTCGGCGGCGGCGGCGGTTTGTTGGAACAGACTTACGGTTCCGCCGAGTTGCGCAACGGGATGCCCGAACTGTCGCGTGTATTGAATAAAAGCTTGAATTCCGCCGATTGTCATGCTTCCGCCGAGTGCCATCGCACCGCCTATTACAACGATTGCGACATATCCGACATTGCTGATGAATCCGACAAGCGGCATGATTATGCCGGAAAGAAAATTCGCCTTCCAACCCGCGCGATATAATTTTTTATTATGTTCGTCGAATGCCTCAATTGAAGCGCGTTCGCCGTTGAACGATTTCACGATTGCGTGATTCGTAAACATTTCTTCGATGTGACCGTTAAGCGCACCCAAATTTTTTTGCTGCGCTTTGAAATACTTCTGCGATTTTTTCACAATAACCGTCATGCAAACAGCCGAAATCGGCAGAATCATCATCGCAACCAGCGTAAGCAGCGGGCTTATCGTAAGCATCATTATTACAATTCCCAAAACCTGCGTCCCGCTCATCAATGCCTGTGAAAGCCCCGAATTCAGCGTATTCGAAAGCGTGTCCGCGTCGTTTGTGATTCGCGAAAGCACATCGCCGTGTGCGTTCTTATCAAAAAATTTCAGCGGCAATTTGTGAATTTTTTCGCTTAACTGAGCGCGTAACTTGTATGTGATGCGCATACTCACGCCCGCCATAATATAGCCCTGTACATAGTTAAAAAGAATATTCAGAGAAACAAGAACAATCATTTGCCGCAAAATCGTGCCGATACGCTCGAAATTTATTGCGCCGTTCATGATTCCGTCGAAAATTTCATCTGTTGCGCCGCCAAGCACTTTGGGCGAAAGAACCTGCATCACCATCGCACCGATTGCAACCAGCGACGCAAGCATGATTACCCCTTTTTCCGCGCCGAAATATTTTATCAACTGCCGCATCGCGCCTCGAAAATCTTTTGCCTTTTCCACGGGCATTCCCGCCCTGTGCGGAGGCCCGCCGCCGCGCCGCCCCCTCATGATGCCGCTCCTTGGCTTACGGCAATTTCCAAATATTCGGGACAATTTTTTATCAATTCTTCGTGAGTTCCGCGTGCGATAATTTTTCCTTCGTCAAGAACGAGAATTTGCTCTGCGTTCATAATTGTTCCGACACGCTGTGCGATTACAATTATGGTTGCGTCTTCGGTGTGGGCTTTCAGCGCACGGCGAAGCTTTGCGTCGGTTTGAAAATCAAGCGCGGAAAAACTGTCGTCGAAAACAATTATCTCGGGATTTTTCGCCAGCGCACGCGCAATCGCAATGCGCTGACGCTGTCCGCCCGAAACATTGCCTCCGCCCTGCGATATTTCCGATTCAAAGCCGCCGTCTTTTTCATTTATAAAGTCTGACGCCTGCGCGACGGCTGCGAAATTTTTTATTTCGTCGTCAGTCGCTTCGGGGTTTCCGTATGAAATATTTGATTTTATTGTTCCGGAAATTAACTGCCCTTTCTGCGGAACATAACCGATTTTTTCGCGTAAATCTGTTTGCCTGACATCGCGGATGTCGTGACCGTCTACGGTGATTTTTCCGTCGGTTACATCGTAAAAACGCAGAAGCAATTGCGCAATCGTAGATTTCCCGGAACCGGTTGCTCCGATAATCGCGGTCGTTTGACCGGGCAACGCGGAAAACGAAATATTTTCAAGCGCGGAAGCCTCCGCGTTCGGATAGCAGAATGTTACGTTCTCGAACAGGACAGAAGGGACGGTTTTTTTGTCCGAAGCCTCATTAGAAAGCCGTCCCTTCTGTCCCGGTTTGCGCAATTCCTTCGGCGTTTCGCTATCCAAAACCGTTAATTCGGTATTCAAAACCTCCGCAATCCTCACCGCCGAAACCTGCGCGCGCGGCACCATTACAAGTACCATCGAAATCATCATAAAAGCAAAAACCGTCTGCATCGCGTATTGAAAAAACGCCATCATATCGCCGATTAACAGCCCCGACACAGAAATTTGATGCGCGCCGTACCAAATTATGATGATTTGCATAAAACCCGTGATAAAAGTCAGCGCGGGTCCGACGACAGCCATTAAGCGCGTAACAAACAGCCCCAATTTGCGCAGTTCAGTGTTGGGCTTGTCGAAGCGCGCTTTTTCGTAGTCCTGTGTTCCGAACGCGCGGATTACGGGCAATCCGTGCAGTGTTTCGCGCGAAACCCGCGTTAAATTATCCGTCATTATTTGAGCGATTTTAAATTTCGGCATAACAATCGAAACAAGTATTCCGACAATGCCCAAAAGAATTATCACCATCAGCCCCATAATCCAACTCATGCTTGGCGCGCGCTGAAAAGCAAGAAAAATTCCGCCGAACGCAAGAATCGGCGCGTAAAGCAACATTCGCGCAAAGATATTCGCCAAGCCCTGCACTTGTGTAACATCATTCGTACAGCGCGTAATTAGTGAAGCAGATGAGAATTTATCAAATTCCGCCTGCGAAAAATTTTCTACCTTAATAAAAACGGCGCGCCGCAAATCCCGCGCAACACCCGACGCGATTCTCGGCGAAAGAAACGCCACCGTAATCGAAGAAGCGCCCGCAACAAGCGCGAAAAACAACATCCGCACGCCCGTCTTCAGAATAAAATCCGTACGCGAAACACCCGTCTCCGTTGAATAAACAATGCCGTCATTAACAATTCCCGACATCAATGTCGGCAAATACAACTCCGCCATTGCCTGTACAAGCAACAAAAAAACCACAAAAAAAATACTCAGCCAAAAAGGTTTAAAGTATTTTACCAAAGACAGTAACGGTTTATTTTGCATAAAAAAACACCTCGAATGTATTTTAAGACACTTCCGAGGTGAAGTAAACTATTCATTCATGAAGCAATATCCATGTCCGCGCACCGCGGAGATTTGATAACCGCTGTGCGCTATTTTTTTCCGCAGTCGCGAGAGCGCGTTTTTGAGCGACGTATCATTTTCAAGCATCGGGCGCACCCAGACTTTTTCATAAATTTCGTCGCTTGTGAGCGTTTTATTTTCATTTTGAATGAATAAAAGCAGTAACGCGAATTCCGTTTGCGAGAGCAACATGTCTGTTCCGTTGAGGTAAGCGCGGACGGCTGTGATATCTAATGTAATCTGACCCTTTTTTATTTCGTTTCTGACGCGCCCCGCAATTTCATCTCGGCGCAGAAAAGCTGAGACTTTTGCGGTAAGAATGTTTAAGTCAAACGGCTTATTCAAATAATCATCGCCGCCTGCGGCTAAACCTTTTAAGGTTTGCTCATGACCGTTAACGGAAGTCAAAAATAAAATCGGAGCAGCCGTGCGTTCGCGAATTTCGCGACAAAATTCCACGCCGCTACCGTCCGGCAGCATAATGTCTAAAATAATTGCATCCGGATTCGATTTTGCAAAAAAATCGCGTGCCTGTGCTACATTAAGCGCCGACAGCACATTATAACCCTCGCGTTTAAGCGCGCGGCAGTTGATATCGTTCAGTTGTTCGTTGTCTTCGACTAACAGGATTGTTTTTGAATTATTGGCAGAGTAAAACATGCTGATGTTCCTTTCCCGAAAACGCTTTCTATTTTAATATTGCCGCCTTGCGCTTCAATTATTTCTTTGCAAATGAAAAGACCCAAACCCGAGCCCGTGGTTCCGCGCTCACCGCCGACAAAATACTTGTCGAAAATATGCGGTAAGTCCTCCGGCGTGATTCCGATGCTTTTCTCCGAAACGCATACCTTTATGAAATCACCTTCAAGCTTCGCGGTTATTGAAATTTCGTCGCTTTTTCCGTGTTTGTCGGCGTTGTTTAAAAGATTGAACAACACCTGCATTAATTCGTCCTGACCGCAACGAACTGCCGGAAGTTCTTTTTCGATTTCAATGATTAAACGCGTGTTTCGTTTTTCCAAAATCGGTGAATACAATTTCGTAAGCTGTTTAATCGTCGCTTCAATCAGCGCGAATTTTCCTTCATGCTGCGAAAGCGAAGCCTTTTGCGTTTCGTCAACAAGCCGCCCGAGCCTCTGAGTTTCCAAAACCATCGCGTCCAAATCAGAGACGGCTTGTTCGTCAACTCCTTTGTCTTTCAGTTCTGCCGCGGTAAGCTGTGCATAACCCA
>JAIRVD010000332.1 GCA_031254075.1 Clostridiales bacterium | reverse complement strand
ATATCTCTGACTTTTTGTTCGTACATTTCTTTCAATTCGGCGGCACTCGCCGTACTTAGCGCGGCATCCTTCATATCGCCCTCAACGCGGTCTGCGCGGGCTTGAAGCATCTTTCTTACCGGTTTGTATAAAAAGTAAGTAAGAACCGCTGCCGTAATTATAAAGTTAATCAAGTTCGGCACCATACCGATGAACATTTGCAAATCCATATCGATAAGTTGCCGGGTGTCGCTGAGGATAAACACAAATTGAGGATTCAATTGAACCATCCCCTCATTTTAACCTAAGAATGACAATACTACCGAGCCGATATCTTGTGCCACGGGTACAAGACGGTCAAGATTGTTGTTGATAAGCGGGTTTACGAAAATCAAAAGGAAAGCGATAAGCAAACCGTAAACGCCGGATGTTTCGGCAAAGCCGCAACCGATGAACATTGTGGTGGTGATTGAGCCTTTTGCTTCAGGCTGACGTCCAATCGCTTCAACAGCGTGAGCAGCGACATTACCTTGACCCAAGGTTGTCAGAACACCGTTCAAAAGAGCAATAGCAGCAGCAATGTGAGACATTGCTATGGCAAAAGCCAATGGATGGTCCATACTAAATTCCTCCTAAAAATTATTTTTTTATCTACAAGCCTTTTTGTTCAAGCGTTTAGCCTTCCGCAGCTATGCCGACAAATGTGATACTCAGCATAGTGAAGATGATTGCTTGAAGGACTCCGGCAAATAAATCGAAATACATGTGAAGGAAAGCAGGCAAGCCGATTGCCAGCCAACCCGTCATGGCGTAAAGCAACGACATAAGAATCATTCCGCCGAGAACGTTTCCGAAAATACGAAAGCTCATCGAAACGGGTCTTGCGAGTTCGCCGATTATATTAAGCGGCGCGAAAATAAAAACAGGTTCCAAGAAAATACCTCTAAGATAAGCCTTAGGGCGATGCCTGACACCTGCGAATTGTATTAAAAAAAATGATGAAAGAGCCAACGGGAAAGTCATACCCCAGTCTGCGGTAGGAGGTCTGAGCCCGACGATTCCTATAATGTTGGCAATAAGTAAAAATGCTATCAACGTAAAAAACCACGGTACAAGATAACTCACCTTAGGCGACGAACTGCCGTAAAATAACCCTTCCCACATTTCGATTGCGTATTCAATAACATTTTGAAGCCCCGAGGGTCTGTTCATCGGGTCCCATTTACTTACTTTTATGCGGACAATAATTGCGAGTATAAACAGTAAGCCCATGACAATCCATGTGTTTATCACAGTTTCCGTGATTAGAATTTCAATATCTTCATTGATTCTGAATCTGTAAAAGACGCCAATATCAAAATTAATATTATCCACTACTATCCCGCCTTTTTACTTGTCTTTTTCCGCTCCGATTGATTTTAAATCTTCTATTGCGTCATTAACGGTACTGTTTATTGTTTCTTTTGATTTTTCAAAAAACTCGGGATTATCTTTCAGTTCATTTCTGAAGAAAAATCGCATTGAATAAACAGATATCGGAAAAGTAAAAATTCCGAAAAACGCACCCATGAAATTTACATATTGTGGATTGCCCGCGTCGTTGCGCATATTGGCGTGAAGCCACCCCGCCAGCAACAGAAGCACCGCGGTTATCATTAAGCGTAAAAAATATTGACCCTTTAAGTACATCTTTGATTCTGTTGCGTTGCGGTCTACTGCGTTGTTAACAGAGCGTTTCAGCAAAAGAACCTTCGCGATGTTAATTGATGTTGCCACGCTTACTCCGACTGCGAACGGAATTGCGTCGTATATTCCAGCCGTTTGAATGTTTACACCCATTATTGTGCCTAAAACTAATGAACTTTCGGTTCCCGCCATCGTTAAGAAAAAAACAAAGCCGACAATGGCGAGCAAAACAGAGAGAGCGGCAATCACCATTATCATTTTGTTAGCGACGGCGTTCATGGAGTATTCCATAATCTACCTCAAAACTTTTTTGCGATATCTATCATGGCTTTTAAAGCCGCAAGGCAACCGAGAAGTGAAAAAATTATTACCATCCAGTGTCCGGTGCCGAGCTTACTGTCCAAGAACAGCCCGAGCAAAACGCCCATTAACACGCACGCAGACATTGTAATTGCAATATGCGTCATATAGCCGATTGCGCGGGCTATGTTTTTTGAATCCGACTTGTTGATTTTGGAATGATTTTCCATTTTCACATTCACCCGCGCTTTTTACCTAATTTTGTCGGGAAAGGAAAAACTTGCGACTGTAATGATATCGTAACATTTGCGAATGTCATATAAAGATATTGTTAAGAATTATTATTTTTAAAACTTTATTCTAACGCATTTTTTAGTGTTTGTAAAACTTTTTTTTCTATACGCGAAACTTGAACTTGCGATACACCGATTGCTTTCGCAACCTCCATTTGCGTTTTGTCGCGAAAATATCGCAGGATTATTACTTGCCGTTCCTTCGGTTTCAGGCGTTCGATTAATTGTTTTAACGCAAGGATATTTACCGCTTGCTCGCTGTCATCGGAATTTTGCGCAACCTTGTCAATTAAAAAAATCGGGCTTCCGTCGCCTTGATAAATCGTTGCGTGCAACGATTCGACTTCATTGCCTGCTTCCATTGCTACAATTAATTCTTCGGTTGTCGTGCCGATTTCATTTGCGAGTTCGTTAATTGTGGGCGCGCGTCCGTGTTTTGCCGTAAGCATTTCCGTTGTATAACGCGCCTTCGTCGCGAGTTCCTTCATCGGACGCGAAACCTTTATTATTCCGTCGTCGCGAAGAAATCTTTTTATTTCGCCGATTATCATAGGAATCGCATACGTCGAAAATTTTACGTCGAACGACGCGTCAAACTTTCTAATACATTTTAAAAGCCCGATTGACCCGATTTGAAATAAATCGTCGGGTTCGTAACCGCGCTTTGCGAATTTCTTAACAACAGACCAAATAAGTCCGCTGTTTTCTTTTATCAGCCGCTCGGCGGCGTCATTGTCGCCCGCCTGAGCGAGTGCGATTAATTCCAAAGTCGGGTTCATCTTAACGCTCCCCGAGTTCTTTTACCAGCGTAACGGTTGTGCCTTCGCCCGGATGCGATTCGATTTCGACTTTGGTCATAAATTCTTCCATCACGGTGAAGCCGAGACCCGAACGCTCCATCTCAGGCTTCGTTGTAAATAACGGCTCACGCGCGGATTCGATGTTTTCGATTCCGACGCCGCGGTCGGTGATATTAATTGTAACGACTCGTTCTTCCGCCGAAATTTCCATTGCAACCGTCTCGACGGAATTTTCGCCGTATCCGTGAATTATCGCATTTGTTACCGCTTCGGAAACGGCTGTTTTTATTTCCATAAGCTCTTCAACAGACGGGTCAAGCGGCGCAATATACGCCGCGACAACGACGCGCGCCATCGAAACATTTTCCGGAGAGGCGTTCATTTCCAGTTTTATTTTATTCATGTCGTACCTCCAAGCATGTCCATCGCGGTTTTCGCGCTATCAACGCGTGTTACGATTTTCGAAAGCCCCGAAATTTCAAAAAGACGCGATGTTACGTCGCTCATGTTTGAAACAACCAGACGTCCGCCGCGCGTTTCCGCCTTCTTGTAACGCCCGATTATCATGCCTATTCCCGACGAATCCATAAACGAAACATTCGACATGTTAATCAAAATATGCCTGCACGATGATTTTTCAAACGCCGAGTCAATTTGCGTGCGAATCCGCTCTGCTTGATGATAGTCCAACTCGCCCGAAGGCGCGGCGGTCAGCACCCGTCCGCTTACGGATATTTTCGTTTCCGATTGTAATTTCACATTATCACCTTCCAATAAATGGTATTTTTTATATCATAATGAAATTTTTACGGACATGCAAGTAAAAAAGTTTGACAAAAAACATTAACGTTGATAATATTCAGTTGAGCAAACGTTCAACTGAAAGGATACGGCATATGGAAAAATGCGAACATAATATTATCCACGAGGAAGTCGTCGCGCGCGTACGCGGCGTTATGCCTGAGCGCGAGAATTTTCATCAGCTTTCACAGCTTTACAAAATGTTTGCTGATAACACGCGATTGAAAATTCTTTGGGCATTGACGCGCGAAGAAATGTGCGTCTGCGACCTTGCCGCGCTTCTCGGAATGACGAAATCCGCAATTTCGCATCAATTAAAATCACTGCGGCTCACAAATTTGGTTCGCTACGAACGCCAAGGGAAAATCGTTTACTATTCCCTGGCCGACGAACATGTGCGCGATATTTTCGAGAAAGGATTTGAACATATTTTGGAATAACGGATTTTTTTTACTTAAACAGTTGAATAGTTGCTCAAACAAAATAACAATGAGAGGATTTTTGAAATGAATAAAACCTATACACTAAAAGGGCTTGACTGCGCAAATTGCGCAGCGAAAATTGAAAACGCCGTAAAATCGCTGGATGGTGTTACTTCTGCCTCGGTGAATCTGATGACTGCGACATTGAAGATAGAAGTAAATGAAAGCGAAAATATTAAAGGTAACATTGACGGTATTGTACATATGTATGAACC
>JAIRVD010000303.1 GCA_031254075.1 Clostridiales bacterium | reverse complement strand
TTGTCTTTCACGAGTATCGGTTCGTCAAGCGTTTCGAAAATTAATTCAAGATAACTCATATTTGTTACAAGCTGATTGTAGAATTGCGAAATATTATTAATCGGCATCCAAAAACGATTGATGTACATTACAAACGCAACCAAAATGCCGACCGTGAGCGTTCCGCCTGCAATCATGCTTACACTCACTACATATAAAAACGAAATCGCAAGCGTGCTGATATTCTCAACGCTCGGGCGCATCAGGAAAATTATTTGAACGCCGCGCATCCACGCACGCCGCATGTTTTCGGAAACTTCGGCGAAAATATCCGCGTTCTCTGCCTCGCGCGAAAACGATTGCGTAATTTTCACGCCCGCAATGCTTTCGTGAATATACGCATTTAAATTCGATTGCTTCGCGCTGATTACCTGCCACGCTTTGCGATTTTTTATCCGAATCAAAAATATCGCGCCGAATAAAAACGGCATTCCAATCATCGCAACCGCCGCCAGCCGCACATCAATCGTAAGCATCATCGCAACGATTATTCCGAGCGAAAGCATATCCGTAATAACATTAATCAATCCGTTAGAAAGCATTTCGCTCAACGAATTAATATAATTCACGGTACGCACCAATATTTTGCCATGCGGTCGGCTGTCGAAAAAACTAAACGGCAGCCGCTGTAAATGCTCAAATAAATCCAGTCGCAAATCGCGAATCACACTCTGTCCAACCTTTGCCATGTTCGCGATTCGATATCGCATAAAAAAAATATTTAACGCAATCGTCGCAAGCATAAACCCCGCAAGCAGTAAAACCTGCTTCACATCTCCGTTCGGGATAGCCTCGTCCATTACAATCATCGTAAAATACGGCGCAAGCAAACCAAGCGCACCGGACGAAACCGTAAACACAAAAGTCAGCCCAAACACCCGCCCATACGGACGGATATATTTCCCAAGCCTCGTAAGGTGGCTGAATTTGAATACGTTTTTCTCGTCTAAAACTTCATCTTCACGGAAGGTATTACGTGCCATGAGGAAGCTCCTTTTTTATTTTTACACGGAATTGCACGGAGAAAACCTTTCTTTTTCCGTATGAAAATTTATACTGCTGTGTTCTGTTCATTGAATAATTTCGCATAATATCCGTTTGCAATCATTAACTCATCGTGCGTGCCGCGTTCGGAGATTTCGCCGTTTGATAAAACGAGAATTAAATCGGCGTCTTTTACGGAAGAAAGACGATGTGCGACGATGAAGGTTGTGCGGTCGCCGCCGAGATTTTTTAATTCGCTTTGAATGCGTGATTCGGTTTCCATGTCTACCGCGGAGGTTACGTCGTCGAGAATCAAGATTTGCGGATTGGTTGCGATTGCGCGCGCAAGCGAGATGCGTTGTTTTTGTCCGCCGGATAGACCTACGCCGCGTTCGCCTACGATTGTATCATAGCCGTCGGGCATTTCTGAGACGAAGTCATGCGCATCGGCGATTTTTGCGGCGGAATAGATTTCGTTCATCGACGCGTTCGGCACACCGAAAGCAATGTTGCCCTCAACAGTGTCGGAGTAGAGGAAGATATCTTGCATTGCGTAAGCAATATTTTTTCGCAATTCGGGCAGAACGTAATTTTTTACATTTACGCCGTCAACAAAAACATCGCCTTTACAAGCGTCATAGAAACGCGCAATTAAATTAATCAACGTGCTTTTGCCCGAGCCTGTCGCGCCGACGATTCCGATTGTTTGCCCGCGTTTCGCGCCGAACGAAATATTTTTCAGAACAAACTCCGATGTTTCAAACGGCGTGTAGTTAAACGAAACGTTTTTAAATTCAACCGCAAACGGCAACCCCCGAAAACCCGCAGAGACGAATTTCAAACGTCGCGAACGCTTTAACGCGCGTTTGAAGTTCGGACGAAGCGATGGTTTTCGGAGGTTGCCGAACGTCTCGTCATTCCGCGCTTGAAACGGAATCCCCTCAGGCGATTCAATCATCACCGGCTGCCGCATCATTTCAAAAACTTTATCCACTGAGGTTGCGGCATTTTGCATATCATTCACCGCCCAAGTGAAGATGCGAGTGGGCGCGTCGAGCATCCAGAGATAGCCGCCGAAAGTTACCATTTGCCAAAGTTCGAGATGTCCGCAGATTGTCAACAGCCCGCCGGTCAGCAGAAGAATCCACGGCAAAAGCGCGGCGCAGGTTTCCATTACGGGAAAATATTTTACGCGAACATTTGCGGCTTTCATGTTTGCGTCGAAGAACGCGTTATTAACCTCGGAAAATTTTTCGATTTCATGCGCTTCTTTCGTGAACGCTTTTACAACGCGATTGCCGCCGATGTTTTCACTGCAAGTGGAATTTAAATTCGCGAATTGCTCGCGCACATTTCGAAACGCCGGGCGAACATTTTTCGATTGCGAAAGAGCCGCCCATATTAAAACGGGTGTGGTGAAAAGCATCGCCAGCGTCAGCGGAACGCTGATTGTTGCCATTACAACGACAGCGGCGATGTACAGCAAAACATGTTCGATAACCATGTAGCTTACGAACGCGGTAAAATGCCGAATCGCCTCAAGGTCGCCCGTCATTCGCGACATGATATCGCCGACGCGGTTTTTATCGAACCAGCCGAAGCTTTGAATATGTAATCTGTGATAAACATCGCGCCGCAAGTTAAATAAAATTTTCTGCGATGTACTTTCGAACAGCATCGAAAAGCCATATCGCGACATCGAGCGATACAGCGTTACTAAAATCATGATTAAAAGATAGCGCGGAAGAAGTTCGTTTTGCCCGCCTTCAATTACATTCTGCACAATCAGCCCCGCGAACAGCGGATTAACAAGCATTAACCCGACATTCACGGTGTTAACAAGCAGCCCGATAAGAAGCCGCCATTTATATTTCGCAACATATGACCAATACCATTTGTATGCGTGCATGAAAAATTTCCCCTCACTTTTTTCATTATAACAAAAATATTTTGAAATTAATTGCAGAATCGTTGTATTTGTTGACACATTTTCGCAAAACAACTATTATTAGGATACTCTCGACATAGCGTAAGGCTGAATATGAAAGAAATATGCAGAGCAAAAGTTGCTCTTCTTTGGGGGAATACGTAAATGAACAAAAAAATATTAACTCTTGACAAGAATCCGGAAAATATAAACGACGATGAAAAGGTTGACTCATATTACAGCGAGGAGCTTTCACGCGCGGCTGTCGGGCGTCTGTTTGATGACGAGGATGAATCGGAAGACGACGGGCCGCCGCCGATAAAGTCTGCGTTTGTAACGGGATTTGACCGTGCGCCCGCACGCGCTCCCGACAGAAACCCGACAAAAAAACGCGAACTGCCGGTTCGCGAAGCGCGTGTTACGGAGGAAAGGCCTGTTATCAAAGAAAAACCCGTGATTATGGAAGAACCCGTTAACCGCGTGGAAGAAGACGTACCCGTTCGCGATGAACCTCCCGTTGACCGCCAAAGACGGCGCGAAACAATGACAACAAGGTTGCTCAACGGCGCGGAAGAAATTCCCGAAGCTGACCGCCGCGAAGCACGCAACAGAAGACGCAATCCGTCGCCGAAACCCGCAGTACGCGTAAACGTTCCGAACGAACGAAAAATTCGTGACGACGACCCGCGAAACGCTCCTTCCGACGAACCTCAAACATCCGACGGCGATTTGGATACATTCCGCCGCAGATTTAATTCCGGCGAACTCGTTTCGCCGCCGCGTAATCCGAACAGACCCGTTCGTCCCGGGCGTGCCGATGTTCGCACAAATCGCATGAGAGACACAACCCACGAACCCGAGCCGATTAATCCTTTGCGTATGATTCTCATGGGTTCGGCAATTGCGGTGCTTCTTTTAATTATGATTTTAACCTGGCGGCTTATTTCGATAGGCGGCCGCTTAAACGATGCGGAGGAAGCATTGGAAACGGCAAATGTCACCGCTTCCGCCGAAGCCGAACGTCAGGAAAATTTAATAATAAGTTTACAAGCAGCCTTGGAGCAAAGCGAAGACGAACGCACCGCAATGGCAGCGTACATCGGTTACGACTTTAGAAATCCGCCCGAAGACG
>JAIRVD010000279.1 GCA_031254075.1 Clostridiales bacterium | reverse complement strand
TGCAAGGATTTGTCGGCGGTCAAACGAAAATTACAAACCAACTCGGCAATTTGCTTGCGGCGGTGGAGCAGATGGACGACAAAGCAGTTGCGGCGCAGTTGAAACAAATTCTTACGGGAACGGGAACGACTGCAACGACGGCGGGAACGACAACCGCAGCAACGGCAATGCAGGGCGGAATAACGACTGCGCAAGGCGGAACAACGGCAACCGTGAACGCAAACGCGATTTTATCGGAAGTTACGGTTCAGACCGCGGTTAAAACTTTAATTCATGAACCGCAAAACACGCAAACGGAAGCTTCGCAGGTTCCGCAAGCACCGCAGAAAACGGAAGTTCCGCAAATTAATTCGCAAAATAACATTCCGATTGAAAAACAAGTGCAAGCCCAACAAGTTGCGCAAATTCCGCAAGCTGCGCAACCGGAATCCGCGCAATCCGCAAAATCCGCGTTACCATTGCAAAATCAGACAGCGCAAAGCGTTCAAACATTAAATTCAAACCTTGAACCGACAACACAAGCAAAGCAAGATTTTTCCGCATTGCAAACGGCACAACAAGCGAAAGCAACGCAAACGCAAACGGTGCAAATGCAAGCTACGCAAATTTCGCAAGCGGAAAAACTGCCGCTTCCGCCGAATCTTCTTTTTACATTGGAAGACAGCACGCCGGAGAAAATCGAGCGATATTTAAATAATTTGCGTGAGATAATGAGCAATGTGATTCAGGCGGCGGGAAAGTCGCCGAACGGGGCGCGTGTTTTGCAGGAAGCGCGTGCGGTTGAAGCGCAGATTGATTTTGCGGCACAAATCAAGAATCAGCTTTTCGTGCAATTGCCGATTTTTCATAATGAAAGGCAAACGCTTGCGAATTTGCATATATACAAGGATGCGAAGAAATCCGCGAAAGGCGAGGATATATCAAGTGCGTTGATTGCGTTGGAAACGGCGTCGATGGGGCATTTTGAGACATATGTACGAAAGCACGCGCGAGCGATTCACTGTCAATTTCGTTTGGAGAGTGATGAAATTGTTGCGGCAGTGCGAAATAATATTCACGAATTGAATAACTTGCTTCGCGAAAGCGGTTATTCATTGGAAAGTTTTACATTTCTTCCGCCGGGCGAGCCGTACAGTGTTTTAAGCGACCCGGCGAAAACACAGACATCATCGCTTGACGAAATGACATTTTTTGATAAAAGGGTGTGAAAAATTTTAATGAAAAAGAAAATTGTTATAATTCACACGGAAAACCCGGAGGCGCAAAAAATTATGCGCACGCTGAATGAAAACGGTTATGACGCGGCGATTTCCGATAATAAAAAGGAATGTTCGTTTGCGGAGATGCTTTTTATTTGCGAGGATTCCTCGAATACGCCGGAATTTATTCGCAGCTTGCGTAAGCAATTTTTCGTGCCTATAATTGTGCTTTCGAAAAATTACGACGAAAAAAACGTAGTCGAGTCTTTGGACGCGGGCGCGCATGATTTTTTAGCTCTGCCGTTCGGAAACGACGAACATTTCGCGCGGGTTCGCTCGGCGTTTCGCAATTCGAAAATGCCCGATGGCACGACGTTTTCGCTTGGCGAGTTGTCTATCAACTACCAATCGCGAATGGTGGTTGTCTGCGAAAAAAATATTCATCTTACGCCAATCGAATTTCGTATCGTTGCGTTTTTGGCGAAAAATCAAGGCGATGTTCTTTCGCACGAGCAAATAATCAATGAAATTTGGGGACCGTTTAACAGCGACAATCTTGTTTTGCGCGTGAATATTACAAACATACGGCGGAAAATCGAAAAAGACCCCGCTTCTCCGAAATATATTCTTACGGAAATGGGCGTTGGTTATCGAATGGCAGAATAAGCTCCAGTGCTTTTTCCAACGCGTCATCGTCGGGTTCGAGTTCGATATCGGGCGGAATTCCCACGGTATGAATAAATTCGCGCTGCGGACCAAGCACCCGTAAAACCGTTGCGTTAACGGCGTATCCGCCCGTAAGCGGAACCGTTATCTGCCCGATTCCCTTGCCGAAGGTTGTTTGTCCGATGGTTGTGACATTAGGTGTGTGTGCGCGTAATGCGAGGATTAAACTTTCTGCCGCGCTTGCGGTGCGTCTGTTTTGCAAGATTATTATTTGCCGGAATTGAAAATATTCTTCGTTACGTGAAGTTTGCGTTCGCGTGAAAAGCGGCGTGCGTGTTTCCCAGTGGCTGAATATTGCTTCGTCGGGAATAAATAAATCAGCGACTTTTTGCGAATCGGGAAGCCACCCGCCGTAATTTCCGCGTAAATCCAAAATTAAATTTGAAAACTCACTTAATACATAGCGATTTTCCTCAACAAATTCCCGCGATATTCGCGAAATATTCGGGATGTATAAATACACGGTGTTTTCGTCCAACGCTTCAATCGTTGCCGTCCGCGCGATTTCGCGGTCTGTTTCGCGCCAATGTTCAATTTCCTGCGGCGCGTAAAGGTATGTGTAATGGTCAAGTTCGTCCGTTACCATCGAAATCACCACCCTGTCGAAATCGCGGTAATAGCTGAGGCGGTTTTCCTCATAAATATGCC
Organism: Clostridiales bacterium; assembly: GCA_031254075.1. Classification (GTDB taxonomy): domain Bacteria; phylum Bacillota; class Clostridia; order Lachnospirales; family WQUN01; genus WQVC01. Next base: position 1,503 of record JAIRVD010000279.1, on the reverse strand, counting down.
GCGCGTACAGCTCGTCCAACAAATCCGTAAATACATAATTATTCGCAATCAGGATTTTAAAAACCCAATAATCATAGTTCGTGTAAATCGTAAACGCCAAAATTCCGAACATCAAAAAAAATCCAAAACGATACGTGCGTTTTTTAATCATGTTTTCCCTTCCTTTTGGAAAAAATTCTGTATATACTGTACCCCACCGAACGGAGGTCGTAAACATGAAAGAGCATTCGCAAAAATTAATTTCGCAAAATAAAAAGGCGTATCACGAATATTTTATCGAAGAAACCTTCCAAGCCGGCATCGCGCTGTCCGGCACGGAAGTAAAATCCATGCGCGCAGGACGCTGCAATCTCAAAGAAAGCTACATCAAAATCGAAAAAGGCTCCGCGTTCATCGAGGGAATGCACATCTCGCCCTATACACACGGAAATATCTTCAACCTCGACCCCACCCGCAAACGCCGTCTGCTGCTGAACCGCCGCGAAATCAACAAACTCCGCGCGGGCGTCACACAAGACGGCTACACCATCGTTCCGCTCAAAGCCTACTTCTCGCGTTGCTATGTAAAAATCGACATCGCTCTCGCCAAAGGAAAAAAACTCTACGACAAACGCGATGCCATCGCAAAAAAAACCTCCGAAAGAAATATCGCCCGCGAATTCGCGGGAAGAGTTTAAAAACCCCTTGCATCTTTAATTACGCTTATGCTATACTCCCTTTCGCGAATCATTCGCTTGTACGAGTAGCTCAGCTGGATAGAGCGTCTGGCTACGGACCAGAAGGTCGTGGGTTCAAATCCTGTCTCGTACATTATCCTTAAAATCCCGTGATTTCAACTCTTGTTGTTGTCTCGGGCTTTTTTTGTGCTATACTTATTTCCGTCACTTGCAAAAAAATAAGCCAATAAACACTGATGTTTATCGGCTTATTTTACGGGCTGGTCGTTCGCCTTGCGGCGAACTGCTCGCCCATGCATCCCGGATAGAGAGGGATTCGAACCCCCGGAACTTGCGTTCTGCGGTTTTCAAGACCGCCGCCTTCGACCACTCGGCCATCTATCCATTTGCTTCGCGGAAGGTATTGTATACCTTTTGCAGGCGGGCTGTCAATAATTGTGCATAATGCTGAAAAATGATAAGGGTGAGCGTATGAAAAAAATTCTTTCGGTTTTCGGAACGCGTCCTGAGGCGACGAAGATGGTTCCGTTGCTATTGGAGATGAAGAAGAATAAAGGCGTGAAATCGGTTTTATGTGTAACGGCGCAGCATCGGGAGTTGTTGGACGGTGTTTTGGAACCGTTTGGAATTGTACCCGATTATGATTTGAATATAATGACGGCGGGGCAGACGCTTACGGATATTACGTCGCGGGTGTTGTGTGGGCTTGCGCCTGTTTTGGCTGAGGTGCAGCCGGATATTTTGTTGGTTCACGGGGACACTACAACGACGTTTGCGGCGTCGCTTGCGGCGTTTTACGCGCGGGTTTTGGTTGGTCACGTTGAAG
>JAIRVD010000027.1 GCA_031254075.1 Clostridiales bacterium | reverse complement strand
GGCAGAAAAACCAAACATTCCAAAAGCAAAAGTGTAAAAACCTATAAAACAACAAAATATAATAAACGAAAAGACCAAGACGCGTTCCTTCATTAAGATACAGGATGGATGCGACCGCTTTTGTTCGTATTGCATTGTGCCTTATGTACGAGGCGGAATTAAAAGCAGACCTGCGGATGAAATTCTTGCGCAAGCGCGTTCGTTCATTGCATCGGGAACGATGGAAATTGTGCTTACGGGTATACAAGTTGCGTCGTATGGACATGATACGGGAGAACTGAATTTTTCAGATTTAATAAAGAGAACCGCCGCGCTTGACGGCTTGAAGCGTTTGAGGTTGAGCAGCATTGACCCGTGTGCGGTTGACGCGGATTTTCTTCGCGCGATTTGCGAATCTCCGACGCTTTGCAGTCATTTTCATTTGTCGTTGCAAAGTGGTTGCGACGCGACGCTTGAGAGAATGAACAGAAAATACTCTGCCGCGCAATACGCGAAAGCCGCGAAAGAACTGCGTGAAATACGTCCTGACGCCGCGCTTACCACTGATGTTATTGTAGGATTTCCGGGTGAGAGCGAAACGGATTTCAATGAAAGCCTCGCGTTCGTGCGAGAAATGAAATTCGCGAAGGTGCATGTTTTTGAATTTTCCGCGCGTGAAGGGACGCCGGCGGCGAAATTTCCGCAACAGATTCTGCCCGCTGAAAAATCCGCGAGAGGAAAAATTATGCGCAAGCTTGTTGCTGAACTTTCGCGTGAGTTTCTGCAAAAGCAAATCGGCAAAACATTGAACGTTCTTTTCGAAAATACGGAAAAAGGAAACAGCGAAAATTATCTTTCGGTAAAAGTCAAAAGCAATGAAAATCTCGTAAATTTAATTAAAAGCGTAAAAATCACAGCCTGTACAGACGAACATCTTACAGGAAAATTAATATAAAGGGGTTTTATAATGGAAACGCAAAAAATCAGTCATTATCAGCGTCCGGTACAGGACGAGGTTCGCGCTAATTTGGAGCTTGTTTACGGCGCGTTAAAAGAAAAGGGCTATAATCCGATTACACAAATTGTGGGGTACATTCTTTCGGGCGACCCTACATACATCACAAGCCATAAAAACGCCCGCGCACTAATCGGAAGGCTTGAACGCGACGAGCTTTTGGAAGAAATGGTGCGGGAATTTTTGCGTGAGGTATTGTAAATATTTGGGGCTGGATTTCGGCGAGAAGACGATTGGTGTTGCGATTTCGCATAACGGTCGTGTTGCCGTCGGCGTGAAAACGATTTTTCGAAAAGCGTCAGACGCGTTTCGTCCGAGCCTTAAAGAACTCAAACAAATCATTCGTGAACACGAAATTTTCAATATCGTTCTCGGCTACCCAAAGCATTTGAATGACGACGAATCCGCTCGATGCGCGGAAACTTTGGCGTTCAAAGAAAAGCTCGGGCGATATGTAAAAAATTTAAATATAATTCTTTGGGACGAACGATTCAGCACCAAGGCAGTTTCGCGCGTTAAAAACGGCTCGCGCAAAAACGCCGTTGATGAAATGGCCGCGGTGTACATTCTGCAAGGATATCTTGACTATATCAACGGAAAGGAGTCCCCGATGATTAGTGAAAAGTTTGACGACTTCGACGACGAAGACGGCGGCAGTCTGATGATTGTCACCGAAGACGGCGAAGAGCGTCCGTTACAAATTCTGTCAAGTTGCGAAGAAAGCGGAAGCATTTTTCTTCTTGCTGTCGAAGAAAACGACGGCGATGTTTTTCATTTTAAATGCCAACCCGCGCAAGACGACGAAGACGACGTAATTTTGGAACAAATCGACAAAGACCACGAAGACTATGAACGTGTTTTTGCAATGTTCAAAAATGAATACGAAGATTTAGGAATCGACATTGAAGATATAGCTTAGGGAGGCTTACAGTTGCCGGCAAAAAAATCAAAGCTAAAAGTTTTTTCACTTGGCGGACACGGCGAAGTCGGAAAAAACATGACCGTACTGGAGTACGGCAACGATATAATCGTGATTGACTGCGGCGTGGCGTTTCCGCAGGATGAAATGCTCGGAATTGACTTGGTCATTCCGGATTTCACGTATTTGCAAGAAAACCAATCGAAACTTCGCGGATTATTTTTAACGCACGCGCATGAGGACCATGTGGGGTCTGTGCCGTATTTTTTGCGTGAGGTTAAAACGAAATTATTCGGAACGAAATTAACGCTCGGTTTGGTCGGAAATAAATTGCGCGAACACGGCTTGTTAAATCAAACCGAAATGACCAATGTAATGCAGGGTGAAACGGTAAGCGCGGGATGTTTTAAAATTGAATTTGTGCGCGTTAACCACTCGATTGCGGACGCGGTTGCGTTTGCGATTTCAACGCCTGTCGGAATGGTTGTACATTCGGGCGATTTCAAGGTTGATTTTACGCCGATTCAGGGCGAAATTATTGATTTGCAGCGTTTCGGAGAGCTTGGGCGAAACGGCGTGAAGCTTCTGCTGTGTGAAAGCACGAATGTTTTGTACAGCGGCTACACATTAAGCGAACGCACTGTCGGAAATATGTTTCAGCGCGTGTTTGAAGAATCGCCGACACAACGATTGATTGTCGCGATGTTTTCGTCGCATATTGACAGAATTCAGCAGGTGCTTAATTCCGCCGTTCAGTACAGGCGAAAAGTTATTTTCATGGGACGAAGCATGGTAAATGCAGTGAAAACCGCTACAGAACTCGGATATTTGACCACGCCGCCCGGGCTGATAATCGAAACACCTGAGCTGCGAAATTACACGCCGAATCAACTCGTAATAATCACGACGGGCAGTCAGGGTGAACCGATGGCGGCATTATCGCGAATGGCTGCCGCCGACCATCGCCAAGTTACAATCACGCCGAGCGATAAAGTAATTATCTCGGCGTCGCCGATTCCGGGCAACGAAAAACTCGTCTCGCGCGTAATCAACGACCTGATGAAGCAGGGCGCGGACGTGATATACGAGGGCTTAATGGATGTTCACGTATCGGGTCACGCGAAGCAGGAAGAATTAAAAATGATTCACGCGCTTGTAAAACCCGAATACTTCATGCCCGTTCACGGCGAATTCCGCCATCTTAAACATCACAAAGACTTGGCAATTTCTATGGGAATGCCTAAGGAAAATATCTTCATCGCAGATATCGGCGAGGTTTTGGAAATTTCCGCCGCCGATGCCAAAATGAACGGAACCGTCCCCTCGGGTCAGCTTCTTGTTGACGGCCTTGGCGTCGGCGACGTCGGAAACGTTGTTCTGCGCGACCGCAAGCATCTTTCCGAAGACGGTCTTATTATCGCCGCCGCCGGAATTTCCATGGCGGACGGCTATTGCCAAGTTATCACCGGTCCCGAAATTATCTCGCGAGGCTTCGTTTTCGTCCGCGAAT
>JAIRVD010000135.1 GCA_031254075.1 Clostridiales bacterium | reverse complement strand
CCGAGCGAAAGAACTATGTTGACGCTGATTGTATTTATAATGAAGGAAGTCGAAATCGTAACAAGCACAAGCAGAATATTGTAGCTTTCGGAAAAAACCACCCCGCGATGAAAAAATCGGTAAACAAAGTAAATCATCATTCCGCAGACAAAGGCTACGCCGAGCGAAGTTAATGTATGCGCGGGCGAGAGGCTTCTGTAAGTTTCCGCAAGCGTGTAGCTCTGTGTGATTAAGTCACGTATTTCCGTGATTGAAAAAGAATTTAATAAAAACATCTTTTTTCTACCTCCATAAATTTATTTGCGCAAATTACATATTTTGAAATCGGTTCTTCGCGCAGCGAGAATCCCGAAAATAAATCTTGAATATATGAAGGAAGAAATTCGTCATACTTCACTTCAAGAATTATTTTATTTTCGAATGAGGGTGAAAACTCTGCGTTAAACATATCCGCAGTGCCGAGTCCCGCCGAAAGATTTTTATCGAATGTAACGCGGACATTTCCGGCGTCCGCGATATACGCTTCCCGCAAATAATCGACGATGGCGGCGGGTTTTGGGTTGGCGGTTTGTGTGTAGGCATAAAAATATTGCAAGTCCTTGCGTTCGCCGCAGAAATCAAATTCGCGATTCACAAGCGAGATATATTCTTCATCCGTAAGCGGAGCTTTGATTTTGTACGCGTGTTCGCCTTCTTTGAATTTTCCTTCAAGCGTGATGCGCTCCTTCGATAAATTGTAAACGCGGATTCTGTATTTTTTTCTGCCGGAAAATCCGTTTACCTTATCGTAATACGATGTGCGAAACATATCGTCAAAATAAAGGCTTGTGATTCTGTAGTCTTCACCGACGGTATATTTATCGCGTTTCAATACGGCGGAACATCGCCCGCGCAGAATTTCGTAAATTCCAAAATTAATCGCGAATTTTTTTTCACGGCGCAGTCTCATTTTATTCACCGAAAATTTCGTCGCCGATTGTAAGTGTATATTCGGTAATTGCCCCTGTTCCCGTTGTTTGATATCCTTCGATGCAAAGAGAGATTTCATATAAAGTTCCGCTTACATCCAAGCCCATTTCTTCCCATGCGGCAAAATGGTCGGATACCGAAATGGTTCCTGCTGTTCGTCTCTCGTCGCGCACACGAACGCTGAAAATTTGTAAAAATGTTTTCGTTCCTTGAATAGACGGCATCTCAACCCTTGTATCCGTGTAAACTTCATATGTTCCGCCGTCTGATTCAAATGTTCCGATTAGCGTTCCGCTCCCCGGCGGACGATAACTGAAATAATTTTCCACTACATAGAATTCAATCAACGGGTCTTCCGTCCAGCCGTATACGCAAAGATAACTTGCGCCGCCTCTTGTTATATTGTGTTCGCCCGCGTATTCAATCGTTATGTCGCCATATGTGGTATAATCCGCAACACTGCCCAATTTTCTTCCCGTGCGGAACAAAATATTTAATCCATGCCATTCACAGGCGAATGTTCCGCCGCCCGTTAATGTCATGCTTACCGCGTCGTCACGGTTTTGCGACCACAATTCATAATGAAACCCTTCGTGTTCTCCTCTGGCGTTTCGCGTCAATGTAATCCCCTCCGGTTCCTGAATTTGCGGTTCGGGAGTTGCCTGCGGCTCGGGAGTTGCCTGCGGCTCGGGAGTTGTTTGCGGCTCGGCGGGAGTTTCCTCCGACGTAATCGGAACCATAATTTCCGACTCGCGCTCGACGGCACAGGCGCTCAAAGATATTGCGGCAATTATGCCGAACGCAGAAAACATTTGCCGACGACGAGCCGAAAATCGCGAACGCCACAACGCGTTTTCGGCATCAGAGGAGGCAGATGATTTCGCGTTTCGGCATAAAGCCCATGCGATTGACATTAATTTTTTACACATGACGATTCTCCTTTTTTTATATACAATAATAAAGCGTGCAAATTATTTCTATGCCGTTTATACCGAATAAATATAAAAATCGTAACATTAAGGTGGAATATTAATGAATCAAAACGAACGGGCAGAAAAAATTCTTTTATTCATTCACGAGAACTACAAAGAAAAAATAACAGCGGACAACATCGCCGAAAGCTTAAAGATAAGCCGGGGCGAATGTTTCCGCTGTTTTAAAAAACATATGAACAAAGGAATTACCGAATATATTAACGAATACCGTCTGTCGAAAGCCGAGGAACTTTTAAAAACCACGGATATGAGCGTGATGGATATAAGCGCGGAATGCGGTTTTGAAAACGCGAGTTATTTCGGAAAAACATTCAAGGAATTTTTCAAGGTAACGCCTTTAAAATACAGAAAAACTCAAGTTTGGGATAAAAACACTTGGGAAGTTATAAACGGATATTATTACCAATATTACAAAGACAGAGGCAATGGAAAAATGATTATCACAGGAGATGAAACCAATGGTTCATTCTCCTGCGAATGGGATACGATTAATAATATTTTGCTACGCAGCGGAAAAGTTTTTTTCAGCCGCGATAAAACGCATTCCGAAATAGGCAATATTACATTGGAATACGAAGCCGTGCTTAATCCTTACGGTGACGCGCTTCTCAGTGTTTACGGCTGGACAGTTGAGCCGCTTACAGAATGGCTGATAGTAGAGCGTTATTTCACATACAGGCCGCCAAGCGACGGCAAACTAATCGGAATACTTGAATCCGACGGCAGTACTTATGAGATATTTCATGTTACAAGAAAAAACCGCCCGTGTATATTAGGCGGTTTAAGCGATTTTGAACAATACTGGAGCGTCAGAAAATCAGGTCGTTTACACGGAACCGTAAACGTAAGCAATCACTTCCGCGCATGGGAAAATTTCGGTTTATCACTCGGCAAACTCACAGAAATTTCACTGTCAGTTGAAGGATGGTTAAGCAGCGGTAATGCAGAGGTAAAAAAGAATGTGATAACAATAAAACCGATGGCTTTATAGGGTTATCACAGAGAGCGCATGTCGAATCTATTTTCGAAAAATACTTGACAGGTGAATTATTTTATGTATAATGAAAACACGCTAAAGGCGCTCTCTTGACAACGGGTACCGCTCATCCTAACAGGCTCTGACTACCGGCAGTTCGAAAGACTCTCACCCTGAGCGAGGATTGTTTGTCTATTATTGTAACACTTGGCTTGTACTGCGACTTCTAACATGCATGGCGGTACAGGAAATGTAATAAGAAAACGGCAGTCCGAAATATGTGAATTCAGCGGTGCAAGCGTTTCGCCGACACCGTCCGCGCGGCATATCTTTGTAACACCGAAAAAGATAAAAAACAAGAAACTTCAGGCAATCAGCAACGGGGTGTAGTTCCCGTCGGTATTAAACGACACCATTTGCGCCGCATTGGGTTAATTCCCGGTGCGGCGTTTTTTTTATACCGAACGCAGAAAACATTTGCCGACGATGAGCCGAAAATCGCGAACGCTTCATTTACTACATGCGCAAGGGGTTATCCGGTTTATTCCGGATGCAGTTGAAAGTCTCCCAAAACCCGTTGATAAGCTTCTTCCGGAGAAAGACCGCTCTTTAATAAATCCAATAATTTTTGCGCTCCTACAGCTATTCCTTCGCTTC
>JAIRVD010000240.1 GCA_031254075.1 Clostridiales bacterium | reverse complement strand
TTTCGCCTGTGTTATCGGAAATGGTTGCGGTCAGAGTGTTAATTGTCGCGGAAATAATTTCCTCAAATTCGTAGTTATCGTTTCCTGTGAGCGTAACGGTTGCGGTGTAAACCGTATTTGCTTGAAAAGGATTATGCGCGGGCGACCACGAAATTGTTCCGTGTGAAAAATCCCCTGTGCCTGTTGAACTTGTTGCGGGATTCGCGCCCGCTGCAGGCGCGGTTATGTTAATCGCGGCAGTGTTTATAAATCCCGCAAGCGTTCTGACGGGAACGATTACATCGGCGGACGCGTTATGTGTGTCAGTCGCCGCATAACGTACACGGATGTTAAAGCTTTGGTTTGCAGCAAGCCCTGTGAAAGTCGGATTTGTTTGCCAAGTGTTTCCTATGCGGCTGAATTCCACGCCGGGCATGTCAACAAAAGTTATGCTTGTTGTTGTTCGGGATGCCAATGCGGGGGTGGGGATGGTGGGGACATTATTATTTTCCGCTTTTTGAACTGTAAGTGTGTATGTTGCCGTTGCCGAAAGATGATTTGAGCTTTCTGCTTTTGTTGCGACAACGATAATCGTACCCGCGCGGGCTACATTGTTAATTTGCCCCGTTGATGAAACGGATGCCGCACCGGTGCTTGTATCCGAAATTGCATAAGTTACGCCTCCGTTACCCCCGCCGCCCGATGCGGCATTGTCAAATGTAAGGTTCGAAATATAAGTTCGCGCGTCGGGATTCGGATTTGCAAACGCAAATTCGGGTTGGTCTGCGCGGTTTACGACAATGGAGACGCTGTGAAAGGCGGGAAATCCCGGAACCAAATGATTGCTGTTTGGTGTGAATGTTGCGGTGGCAGTTGGTGTGCCTGCATTAGGCATATTATTCGGCATAGACCATGCAAAAGTTCCGTAGTCGTTTGATGAAAATGACAATGTTATATCCGAAATTCGCTGACCGTAGGTAATCGCAGTCACGGCGGCAGGCCAGGTAAATTCAGGTGTGGCTGCCTTATTAACCGTAAACGAAACATTCGCCGTTGCTGTTGTATCGCTTGTGCCGTCATATGTAATGGTAATTGTTGCGCCGTATGTTCCCGCGTTAAGCCCAAATACGGGTTGAATCGTCCATGAATTGCCGCTTCCCGCAAGCTCAAAGGCATCGGCGCCCGCGCCGAACAGTTGTACATCCGAAACAGTCGCGTTAACGCTTCCGTTGTTTGTAATCGTAATCGCAACCGCCGCAGGACGAGTATATCCATACGTAACTGCTGTAAATGTCGGCGCGGTTACATCGAGTTCTATGGTCGGTGCCGCATAAACAGTTTTGCCAAACAAAAACACCACAATAACCAACAGAAAGGATATCATCTCGATTCTTTTCATGTCTAACCCTCCTCGGATTAATGTGTGTTAACTTGCGTCGTGTTCTTCCAGGAAAGCGTCGGGGTCGAGAATCGCGTAGTAGGACAATTTCGCGGAGAGATTTCTGTTAAACGCGAGCGGGAAGCGGTCGGCGCGCCAGCTTGATGCGTCGTCGAGTCCCCAAACGGTTACGCGGTCGATTACGTCGCTGTTTTCGCGAAAAATTCGGAATAAGCGCGCGTAGAGAAGTGCTTGTTGAAGTTCGTGGGCTTCAGAAAGCGTTTCATGTCCCTGCGCGGCGTTTACGGTGATGTCGAGTTCGGTGATATGAACGGGAATTCCGAGTTCGGCGAAGCGAAGAATCGACGCTTCAACGTTTGCGGGTCTTGTGCCTGTATTGTAATGCCCCTGCATTCCGATGCCGTGAATCGGAACGCCGTTTTCAAGAAGTTCCTGTACCATGTGGAAAACCGCTTCGCGTTTACCCGGTTCGTCTAAATTGAAATCGTTGTAAATCAGAATTGCGTTCGGGTCGGCGGTGTGTGCCGCGCGAAACGCGATTTCGATATAGTCGTCGCCGATTACTTCAAGCCACGGCGTTTGCCGCAGAACGGTTCGCCAGTTTTCGGCGTTGCGCAGGTCTGCGGAATTCGTAAACGCCTCGTTCACAACATCCCAAACAATAATTTGCCCCGCGTAACGCGAAACGACTTCCTCGATATGCGATTCCAAATTGTTAATCGCTTCTTCGCGGCTCATTCCGCGGCGGTTCATCCACTCGGGCGACTGCTCGTGCCACACCAATGTGTGACCGATTAAATACATATTATTTTCCCGCGCGAATCCGGCGATTTCGTCGGCGGCGTTCCAGGTAAACCGCCCGGGTGTGTTTTGCAACGACGATGGCTTCATATCGTTGCCCACCGTTATCGTATTAAAATGATGCCGAATGAAATCCGCCCGCTCGTCTTGCAAATCTCTCGTAACAACCGCCGTTCCGAAATCAAAATAATCGGCGTAAACTTCAAACAGCCTCGGAAGCATATTGTCAAACACGCTTTCCTCGGCAATGCTTCGGAACGTCACGTCGTCAATATAAAAACTCGCCGAAGCTCCCAAGCCGTTTGTTTCGATATACACAGACGCGTTATTGAAATTCTCAAACGGAAGCTTGCCCGTCATTCGCGTCCATTCGCCCGGCTGTGCCGTTACATTCGCAAGTGTCCCCGTAAAATGATGCCATGACGGATTTCCGCGCACAACGAATTCAGCCGATAACTGAAATGTCGTCGCGCCCGATTCCTCCGTCGGCATAACCCACAACGAAAATTCATACTCGCCGAACGGCTCGGAAATATCCGTAACGTCCAGCGAAATTCCGTTCCATGAAGCCGTTCGTCCCGTCACAAGCAGCGAATATTCCCCCGCACGCGAAACCTCATCCGTCCGAGTAATCTCACCCGAACCTCGCGCCGAAAACCCGTTGCTGTCCGCCTCAAACGAATATGCCTCGGGGTCAATCTCAATCATCGTAATCACCTCCGGTTCGGGTTCGGGCGTTGCGGCGGGTGTAGACTCCGGCTCTGCCGCTTCCAATTCATCGGGCGTCTCAATGAGAATTTCTTCGTCAACGGAATTTCTTCCGCACGCCGCGAAACTTAAAACAAGCAGTAAAGTAATTGCAAAAAATTTTTTTTTCATTTCAATTCTCCATTCTAAGTTCTGCGTTAAAGGCAACATTAAACGCATCATTCATCTCCATGGCAAGCTTCCCCACAGCGGCAAACCCGGGAAGTCACTTATGAAGCGTTCGCGGGTGATGGGGTATTCCGATTGCAGTTCTTCGATTGGCTCGGCGGAAAACATGTGGGTGACGTCGAGTTGAACTTGGCGCATTCGTGTGATTTCTTCCGTGCGAAGGTCGGGGATTTGTTCTTGCAGTGCATCGGCGACGGGTATAATCGTAAAGTTGCGGTTGCGCACCCAAGTCGGGACGTAGGAAGACGCGGCGATGTACGGCGTGCCGTCTTCGGTGCGGGTGATGTCGATGTAAAGGATT
>JAIRVD010000327.1 GCA_031254075.1 Clostridiales bacterium | reverse complement strand
TACATATTTTCTCGTAAAGCGGAAAAATCTTGGTAACAATATCGTATGCCTTTACTGCCTCGTTTTTCAAGGCGGCATGATATTCCAAGAACATAGAAATTTGCCTGCTCATAGAATTTACAACTACATTAGAAATATCCTCCTTCTCACGAAAGAGGCTTTCCAAAACAGAAACATCGGTATACGGATAATTAAAAATTGAAACATCCGTAGCCGCAGTGTATGTAAGCCTGTGGCTGCCCTCGCTTAACGCGCTTAAACCAAGCATATCGCCCTGCCCGAATTTAAACACATGCCCATTGAACGACGCCTCAATATTGCCTTTTGTTACAATCAAAATATGCTTTAACGGCTCACCGTTGCGGCCTATAACAGAACCCTGCGCAAATTCCGCCATTGCAAAACACAACCTTTTAAAGCGTTGGTACGAAATTACTTACGCACCGTGAGCGATTGTCGCGAACACTTTCAACGCGCAATCGTGAACGGAATGCATAAGTTATTGAGTAACAATCGCTAATTATCTGATTTTTTTTTCATTCTATCATTCGGCGGCAAAAATACAAGTGGTTCTTTGCTTTTTATTTCGGCGCGGCGATGATGTTCTAATTGTGAATGAACAGCAGGCAGTCCTCGGCGGCTTGGTTTTTTGTAAGTGCCGTCGCGTTCGGCGATGCGGCGTTTTACATTGTCGACGAGCGAAATTTCAAGAATGTCGATTAATTCCTGTTGAAGAAGTTCGTCTTCGATTGGAAACATTACTTCAACGCGGCGATTTAAATTGCGGCTCATGAAGTCCGCGCTGGATAAATAAATTTTATTTCGTCCGGCGTTTTCAAAAATAAAAACGCGTCCGTGTTCGAGGTAGCGGTCTATTATGCTTGAAACGGAAATTTTTTCGCTGATACCCGGAATCCCGGGTTTTAAACAGCAGATTCCACGCACAAGCAGGCGAATTTTTACTCCGGCTTGCGACGCGCGATAGAGTTCTTGAATTAATTCGATATCGGAAAGCGAATTCATTCGCGCGGTGATTGCGGCGGGTTTGCCTTCGGATGCGTATTTTGCTTCGTTTTGAATAAGCCGAGTGAGCGCGGGACGCAACGTAGCCGGCGCAACCGCGAATTTCTGCCACTCCGTAATTTTCGAATATCCGGTGAGTACATTAAATAAAACCGACGCGTCTTGTCCGAAGGTTTCGCGACATGTGAAAAATCCCAAATCGGAGTAAATTTTCGCGGTAGATTCGTTGTAATTTCCCGTGCTGAGGTGCATGTAACGCCGAATCGCGTCGTCTTCGCGCCGCATTACAAGACAGACCTTGCAATGCGTTTTTAGCCCGATTAACCCGTAAATTACATGAATTCCAGCTTTTTCCATTTTTTTTGCCCAGTTAATATTATTTTCTTCATCGAAACGCGCCTTCAATTCCACAAGAACGGAAACCTGTTTTCCGTTTTCGGCAGCTTGTATAAGCGCGTTAACAATCGGTGATTTTCCGCTTACGCGATAAAGCGTTTGTTTAATCGCAAGAACGCGCGGGTCAACGGCGGCTTCTTGCACGAAACGAACAACACAGTCAAACGACATATAAGGATGATGCACGAGAACATCGTTTTTACGAATTACGTCGAACATATTTTTAGCGTCAACGAATGCCGCCGCGGGACTTGGTTTTATCGGCTTAAAACGCAGACGCGCAAACTCTGACGACGCCGCAAATTTCAGCCATTCCGATAAATCCAACGGACCGCTTATTTCATAAAAATATTCCGACGAAAGCCCCGTTGCTTTTTCCAATAATTTCGTCGCCGTTTTGCCCATTCCCTTTGATTTTTCTATTCGAACAGCCTCGCCCCAACGACGCCCTCTCAGCGAACGCGTCATTTCGTCGAGCAAGTCTTCAACTTCTTCTTCATGAATATCAATATCAGAATTTCGCGTCATACGAATTAATGCAGTACGTGTAACATCATATCCCGGAAATAATTTTTCAATATGCGCCAAGATTATATTTTCCAATAAAATATAATCATTTTCAAAAATCTTCACAATTCTCGGAACAACCGTCGGTACCTGCACTACCGCATACTTTCGCCCAACCGGACGCTCCTCTGTTATCTCCCAGCAATTTTGCTTTTCATCCCATTTTACTCCGCGTACAAACGGTGCGTCTTTATCCGCCGCAAACTCAATAAAAATATTCACCGTGTGATTGTTTATTGTGGGAAACGGCCTGCTCTGGTCAATCGCCATCGGCGTAAGCACCTGATATAAAACATCATCAAAATAATTATCCGCAAAAAATTTTTGCTTCGCGTCAAGCTGTTCGTAATTTAATAATCGAATTCCTTCCTTCTCCATTGCAGGCAAAATACTTCTTGTAAAACATGAATACTGCTTCGCAATCATTTCATTTACACGTTTCGAAATCGCCGCAAGCTGCGTCGCCGCCGTCATCCCTGACGCGTCAACAATCTCGCCCTCTTTCCGCATTATTGACGACACCCGCACCATAAAAAATTCATCCAAATTAGACGCCGAAATAGCCAAAAATTTCAAACGCTCCATCAACGGATTATTCTTGTCAATCGCTTCCTCGAGAACTCGCTCGTTAAATTCAAGCCAGCTTAACTCGCGGTTGACGTATAAGGTCGGGTCAGTTAAATCCACGTGATTCAGCTCCTAGCTCTTCTTTATTTTCAGCGCCGCTTTGATTCCGAATACTTCTTCGAAAAAGCGTCCTTTTTCCGAAAATGCCCATTGTTCCAATGAGAGGTTTGCGTTGGTGTTAATTGTTATTGTAAGTGAAGTGTCGGAGAGTTTTACCTCTGCGTTTTTGGATTTTTGGGTGTGGCTGCGGTCCATTGAATCGGCGAGGCGAAGCATTGCGGCCAATTTTGAGATGCGTACTATGGTTTCGGTCGGGAGATTTTTGCAGAATTTCAAGTCGGGTGATGAGGAATGGTAGAGGCAAATCAGTGCGACGATTCTTTGCTCGGTTTGCGTAAGACCTACAATGTCAGAACGGCGTACCATTTCATATGAAATTTTGTGATGGTCAAGAGTGTTTACGGATTCGCCTATATCATGCAAAAACGCAGCGGCGATAAGAAGCAATTGGTCGCGGCTTTCGAGCCCGTGGAGTTTTTTTATTCGGTTGAAAATCATAATTGCGAAATCGCGTACGATTTCACAATGCGCGATATTTGCGTTGTGACGCGTTGCAAGTTCGCGTACGGAAAGAGTCGTTCCTTTGTCGAATTTTTTATCAATCGCGGCAGAGCGGCTCGGAAAAAGCATTTCAAATAAAATTGCGTCGCACGGAAGCATCCTGCTTGCCGCGATAACTTTTGCATCGGTGCATTCCAAAAGATTATGACAAATACACGCAGCGGGAAGCAGCGATTCCGCTTTGTCCGCGTCCAAATTATATTCCACCGCGATGCGGTCGGTTGTTTTACGCTTTATTTTTTCATACAGTTCCGCGAAATCGTTTCTTGATATCTCAAAAAGCGGAGTTTCTTTTGACGGCGAATTTTCTGTCGTTAAAATTTCCGCAAGAATATTTATTTCCTGTCCGCTTACTATGAAATGTTTGATTCCTTCGGGCAATTCGTCGCGTAGCTTGTATGTGTATCCCGCAAGATATTCTTCCATCAAACGATAAAACTCACGCGTGTATTCCTGCAAATCGCCGAA
>JAIRVD010000237.1 GCA_031254075.1 Clostridiales bacterium | reverse complement strand
CGACGCGTCATTTTCATTTGCAAATAAATATGATAATCGGAACAGCTTACCAAAATTCCGGTCTCTTTCAGCCCGACTTCCTTTACAAGCTCAAAATCCTTTTTCGACGCTCGAATCCAGCCTGTGACTTCCGGGAATTCATATCCCAAATTCAAACATTCATAAACCGCGTCCCTGTCTCTTTTCGAATACAAAAAAAATTCGCTCTGCCGAATCTTTCCCTTCTGTCCGCCAAGACGATGCATACATTTATACATATATTTTATCTGCTCGACCGTATACGGTTCGCGCGATTGCTGACCGTCCCGAAACGTCGTATCCGTTATCCAAATTTCTTCCGGCATGTCAACGGGAACCGTCAAATAGTTAAACATCGTTTTCGGAATTTCAGTGTAAGGAAATTGGTCACGGAATAAATTCGGTTCCGTTCTGTCAAGCTGACCTTCCTGCGACGCGGTAAATTCCCTGAGATTTGTAAAGCGGTTAAACATGTACGGCATTTTTTTCTTCCTTTCTAAGACCTTGGGGACTCCGTCCCCAAACCCCTGCAAACTTTTTGAAAAAGTTTGAAAATTTGTTCGATTATTGCAACACTTGGCTTGTACTGCAAATTAAACATGCATGGCGGTACCGGAAAAGTAATGAGAAAACAGCAGTCCGAAATATGAGGATTCCACGGCGGAAACGCCGTCCGCGCGGCATATTTTGCAATACCTAAAAGTATACAAAAACGACAAAAACTTCAATGGAACTGAAGGAAGTGTAATTCCCCGACGAAAATTGCGTTGCTTTAAGGCATGTATGTGCTTTAAGCGACGCTTTTTTATTTCCGCTTCACCTATTTTTTATACAAATTAATTAAGCAGCCTGCTAACAAGGCTTCGGCTTCGGTTTCGGTGAGTGAAATTTCTAAAGTAATAGGTTTTACCGCGCCGTCTTTTGCGGCAACGAATGCTTGGATTTTTTCCGTACGATTTTTTATTGCTTCGCGAATTTTTGGAATGAAAATAAAGTCTTCGCATTCGAACGGCGGTTCATCGGGGAAGATGAACGGCAGCATTCCCCAGTTGATTAGATTTGAGCGATAGCGTTTTGTGGCGTATTCTTGCGCGATGTTTGCAAAGCCGCCGAGAACGCGTTGACAGCTTGCGGCTTGTTCGCGCGCGGAGCCGTCGCCGGGTTTGCGTGCGTATACGACGCTTCCGACTGCGGTGTTTTGCGAAATTGAAATTCCCTGTGTTTCGAAAAATTTTGTTATGTCGAAAAACTCGGAAATATTTTTGCCGGAAATATTTTTCGCGCGGGCAACATAGCCGGGGTCTTTGCGCGAAAGTGTATGTTCGGCGAGTGCGTATGGATTTGAACGGAATGTTGATGTTTCGCCCGACGGAATTAATTCGTCGGTTGTGGTGACGGGGTCGGTTATCAGCGATGCGACTTGCAACAACATGTCCTCACCGAGCGGAAGAAACGGCGGCCAGTCGCGAATACCGGGTCCGTAGATGAGTTCGGCGTTTTTATCGGGATTGCCTACGGCTTTGAAAATTTGCTTTTCATAAACGCTTCCATCGAAAAAATATTTCGGAATTATTGCGTTTTTATCAATAAAAGAATCCGCCGAAGTTAAAACTCCGCCGTTTGCGGCTGTTGCGGCAATCGAAAGCGCGTCCATAAGCGCAACCGCCGCGGATTGATTCATATTTGGTTTCGCGCCTTCTCTGTTTGGGAAGTTGCGCGTTACATGACGAATGGAAAAACTACTGTTGCGCGGAACATCTCCCGCACCGAAACACGGTCCGCAAAAAGCGGTTTTCAAAATCGCGCCTTCGCGCATTAGCTTTGCTGTAATGTTGTTTTCCATAAGCGATAAATACATCGGCTGGCTCGCGGGATAAACCGAAAGCGGCATTCCAACTCCCCTACCCTGCAAAATTTCCGATGCGCCGCAAATTGATTCATATAATCCGCCCGCGCAACCTGCGATAATTCCTTGGTCAACGCGCATTCCGTCCTGCACCAGCAAGCGTTTAAAGTCCATTTCCGGTGCGCATTGGTTTAAAATTTCGGCGGCGTTTTTTTTGAATTCTTCTAACTTATATACATTGCTCGGGTGGAACGGCATCGCAATCATCGGAACAATTTCCGATAAATTTATTTCAATCAGCCCGTCGTAATATGCGGTTTCCGCCGGGGTAAGTTTAACGAAATCATTAGCGCGATTGTGTAGTGAATAGAATTCTTCCGTTTTGCCGTCTGTTTCCCATATGCTTGAAAGGCAGGTTGTTTCAGTGGTCATTACGTCGATTCCCATACGGAAATCCATGCTTAAGTTTGCAACGCCCGACCCGAAAAATTCCAAAATTTTATTTTTTACAAATCCGTCGGCAAAGACTTCGCCGATTAACGCAAGCGCGACGTCTTGCGGTCCGACGCCTGGGCGCGGCTGTCCTGTCAGCATTACGCCGATTACTTCCGGACGCGGAATATCATATGTGCGCCCAAGAATTTGCTTAACTAACTCGCCTCCGCCCTCGCCGATTCCCATACAGCCGAGCGCGCCGTATCGCGTGTGCGAATCCGACCCGAGAACCATTTTTCCGCCGGCGGCTATTTCCTCGCGAACATATTGATGGATTACCGCGATATGCGGCGGCACGAAAATTCCGCCGTATTTTTTCGCGGCGGAAAGCCCAAACGTGTGGTCGTCGCTGTTTGTTGTTCCGCCGACTGCGCAAAGGCTGTTGTGGCAATTGGTAAGTACATAAGGCACGGGGAATTTTTCGAAATCCCTGTCCGCCGCGCGGACTGTTTGAATTACCCCGACATAGGTGATGTCATGTGACGCAAGCGCGTCGAATTTCAGATGCATCAACCCGTCATCGGATTGCGAATCATGAGCCGACATTATTTTGTATGCCATTGTGTTTTTAGCTTCGTTTTCTCTTGAAAAATTTTCATTGGTTATTTCGCGTCCGTTTTTTACAAAAATTCCGCTGCGATAGCATTTCATAATATCTCCCCGGTTCATTTTCAAAATTTTCCCGACAGTATATCACATTTTTTTAGTTCGCTCTTCTTTTTTTAGAAATTACATCGAATGTAACCGCGACGAGCAGAACGAGACCGTTGATAACGCGTTGCAGGTTTATGTCTGCGCCGAGCAGGGACATTCCCATGTTAAGAACGCCCATGAATATTGCGCCGATAACAACGCCGCCGACTTTTCCGGTGCCGCCGTAAGCTGACGCGCCGCCGATAAAGCAGGCTGCGATTGCGTCGAGTTCGAAGTTTGTGCCGGCTTGCGTTGAGGCTTGGTTAAAGCGAGCGACGACGACAAGAGCGGCGATGCTTGCAAGGAAGCCGTTGTTTGCGTAGGCAAAGAACAGCATTCTTCTGGTGTTAATGCCCGACAGGCGGGCGGCTTTGGCGTTTCCGCCCATGGCGTATAGGTGGCGTCCCCATATGGTATTTTGCGTAAAATAACTGTAGAGCAAAAAAATTATTCCGATAAGCAGCAATACCGCGGGCATTCCGTTGTGTTTGCCGAGCTGGTGGAACAGGAAAATTATTCCGCCGCTGATTACGACCGGATAACTCATTTCCTGAGCGATGTTTCCGACGTCATATCCTTTTTTCTTTCGTTGGAAATATGAAATCAATTTAGTTGCGACGACAAATATGCTTACGATGATTCCGACGGTGAGCGTTGAAGCGAAAACAATCTCGCTTGTCGGTTGGTCAAGAAAGCTTGCGGGAAGAAAGCGGTTAAACAGATTTCGGTATTCTATCGGGAACGGTCCGATATTTCTGCCCTTCATAAGCATCAGCGCGATACCGCGGAAGGTGAGCATTCCGGCGAGTGTCACAATGAACGGAGGAATGCCGACAACGGCAATCCAAAACGCCTGCCACGAACCAAGTAAAGCTCCGACGCCCATGCATAATAAAATTGAAAGATACGGATTCCATCCCCACTCAACTATGAAGATTCCGACGATTGCGCCGACAAGAATCACGATACTGCCGACGGCAAGGTCAATGTTTCCGCCGGAGATTATGCATAGCAACATGCCGATTGCCAAGATTACAACGTAACTGTTTTGCACAATCAGGTTATTCAAGTTGTGCGGGCTGAATAGCGAAACCCCCGACGGCAGCAGAAACTCGAATACCATCATCGTGCAAAGCAACACCAAAATCAGCGCGTATTTTCCGAACAAATTTTTCGCAAAAGTCATGATGCCCTCCTCGCGGCTTTTAGAATCATCATCATTATAATTTCCTGATTGGCTTCTTCGCGGCTTAACTCGCCTATCATTTTGCCTTCGTTCATTACATATATTCTATCGCACATGCCCAAAATTTCGGGCATTTCGCTTGAAATCATCAAAACAGATTTGCCCTGTGAAATTAATTCGTTCACAAGTGTATAAATTTCATATTTTGCGCCGACGTCGATTCCGCGTGTCGGCTCGTCCAGAATTAAAATATCGGGGTCGGCAAACATCCATTTCGCAAGCAGAACCTTTTGTTGATTTCCGCCCGATAAATTCCCGACCAGCGTTTCAATGCCGGGAGCCCTTACCCCAAACGCCGAGAAAAGGTCGGTTGCGGCATTGCGTTCCAAATCTCTGTCTAAATGAAATCCCCAATTCGTAACTTTTTTTGTGTTTGCCAAGGTCATATTCGAACGAATTTCATTGGAAAGCACAAGCCCCAGCGCTTTACGGTCTTCCGTTACATAGGCGAGCTTGTGGTTTATTGCGTCTTTTACTGATTTTAAATTCACTTTCTTTCCGCCGAT
>JAIRVD010000223.1 GCA_031254075.1 Clostridiales bacterium | reverse complement strand
ATGAAAATTTTTAAAATCGCGCCGCGTGTAAGCAAAATTGTCACACAAGAAAAAGTTCCCATGATTGCCGCAAGCTTGAACAGCGTTGCGGCTTTTTCTTTTGCAATCGCGAACTCGCCCGCGCCGATTGTTTTTCCGATAATGATAAGCGCGGCGCTACCCGCTCCGAACATCGCTACCATAAACATTTGAAAGATAACGCTTACGGCGGCGTTTGCCGCAACAAAATCGCCGACGGAATAATCAATTCGCCCGATGATGATTGCCTGTACGGTAACGCCCGTCGCCCAAGCCATTTGATTAGCAAGAACGGGCAATCCGTATTTCAGAATATCTTTAAACAGCGGAAAATCGAAAACAAAAATATTCTTCAAGCGAAATTTCATTTTCTTATCAAAAACAAAAACGTAAACGCAAATAATCAAAAATCCGACAGTGCGCGCAATTAAAGTCGATGTCGCCGCGCCGCGAATTCCGAGCGCGGGGAAACCGAGATTTCCAAAAATCAAAACCCAATTCAAAAACACGCTTATGCACAACGCGGTAATATCGGCGAACAGCGCGAATCTCACAACCTCAACACTGCGCAGCATGTTCATCAGCAAAAATGAAATTCCAAATAAAAAGCACGACCATCCGACAATCGAAAGATATTCCGCGCCTCTTTCGATAATGACAGCGTCTTTTGTGAAAATCCCCATCACGCTTTCGGGAAACGCCAAAAGTATAATTCCCGTGAAAAACGAAATCGCAAATCCCATATGTAAAATCATAGCCGTTATCTTTCTAATCGCTGCGATGTCGCCCTTGCCCCAATATTGCGAAGCCAAAGCCATTCCACCGCCCGTAAGTCCAATCAATGCCATTATCAGCAAAAAAATAAAACGGTTTGCCAAATCAGCCGCCGAAACAAGCTCGTCAGTAGCGCCCGCGCGGCTTAACATCACCGTATCCGCCAAGCTCACCGAAAACGTAATCAAATTTTGCAGCGCAATCGGAATCGCAATTGCGAAAATCGTTTTGTAAAAATCCTTGTCGCGAATCATTTTATCATCCTTTTTTTCATATTTTAACAAATTTTCTTGCAGTTATGAAGAAATATTACTATAATATTACAAAATCGAAAAACCATGAGGAGCGTTCTATGCACGCAGCCGGTTTTACAGATGTCGGAGTAACAAGAAGTCAGAATCAGGATGCAATATTTGTTTGCGACAAGCAGATAGGGCCGTTTCCGAACTTGTTTATCGTTGCGGACGGCATGGGCGGTCATAAGGCAGGCGATGTTGCGAGCGGAACAGCCGTGGAGAAGTTCAGCGGTTTTGTTCGTGACTTTGCGGCGCAAGATTTTATCCAGCCCGAGAATTACTTGGACTTGTTGGTAAGCGCGGCACAGCACGCGGGCGAAGCGATTATAAGTAAAGCAAAGTCGGATAAGTCGATGCAGGGAATGGGTACGACTTTGACGGCTTGCGTTATTGATAACGGAAAAATTTTTATTACGCATATCGGCGACAGCCGTGCATATGCAATAAATCAACTGGCAATGAAGCAACTCACGACCGACCATACCTTCGTTGAAGAACTGCTGCAAACGGGGCGCGTTTCCGAAGAGGAAGCACGGACGCATCCTAAGCGGCATGTACTTACGAGGGTTCTTGGCGTGTCCGATAACATGGTGGTAGACGGCATTGTTCGCGAAATAGGCGACGCTGCCGCTGTTTTGCTGTGCTCGGACGGCTTGACAAACATGCTTGACAACGAATCAATAATGAAAATCGTAAACGGGCTTGGCTATGTAGAACATCGTACCCGCTATTTAATTGACGAAGCAAACAAAAAAGGCGGGATTGATAATATTTCTGCAATTTTGATTGATATCGGAAGGTAACAAGGAGGGGTTTTCGTGAAACTTAAAGCGGGGCATATGGTTGCTGAACGCTATGAAATAGATGATGTAATCGGTTCGGGCGGAATGTCCGTGGTATATCGTGCGCATGATAAAAAGTTGGACAGGTATATAACGTTAAAAGTGTTGAAAGAAGAGTATCTTTCCGACGAAAATTTAATTGAGCGTTTTCCGAAAGAGGCGCGTGCGGCAGCGGCGTTAAATCATAATAATATTGTAAGTATTTTCGACCACGGACGCGACGGCGATATTTTGTATATCGTTCTTGAATATGTAGACGGAGCGTCGCTGAAAGAATTAATAAACAGAAAAGCACCGTTCGATGATGAAACGAATTTGGGTGTTGCGATTCAAGTTGCGGAAGGGCTTTCCGAAGCGCACAGAAACAGTATTATCCATTTGGATATTAAACCGCAGAATATTTTAGTTACGACCACAAGCATAGTAAAAGTTACCGACTTCGGAATAGCGCGTGTTGCGAAAAGCGTTACGCTTAACGCGGCGGCGGGTTCGATGGGAAGCGTACATTATTTTTCGCCCGAACAGGCTCGCGGCGGATACATCGACCATAAATCCGATATTTACTCGATGGGAATCGTAATGTTTGAAATGGCGACCGGACAGCTTCCGTTCGAAGGTGAGAACGAGGTTTCGATTGCGCTTCAGCATATCAATGACCCATTGCCCGATATTTTGAAATTAAATCCGAATGTTTCCGACAGTGTTATAAAAATTATCGGAAAGGCAACGGAAAAATCCGCGTCGAAGAGATATCAAACCGTTGATGACATGATTGACGACTTAAAACGTGCGCTGACGGACGCAAGCGGAGCGTTTGTGGCGGTCGAAAGCCACGACGAATCCCCGACACGCACAATCAGCGAGGAAAACAAAGAAGCCGTTCGCCGCCAAAAAATGCGTCAAGCGTTTCTCGACGGAGTGGACATGCCCGAAGAGGAAGTCGAAACATTCAAACTGCACAGCGCAAAGCCGATTAAAAACGCGAGTTACGACGACAGCGAATACGAAGATTATACCGAATACGCCGACGACGAGTATTATGAAAATTATCGCGAACCCGCTTCGCCGCGCGATAATAAAGCCGACAAAGCGGCGGTTTACGGCGGCGTAATATTAGGAATTATACTCGCAATCGGATTCGGATTCCTTACAATTCATTTTTATAACAGATATATTTCCGATGACAACAGAACAATCGAAACACCGAATGTCGTCGGAATGAATTGGGACGCCGCCGAGCTTGTAACACGCAATCTCAGGCTTATGCCCGTTCGCGATGAGGACGACCAATACTGCGAAAACGAAGACTGCGAATTCTGCGAAATCAACGATTGCGCGGGACGCGTTCTTATGCAGCGCACCGACCCCGGAATAATGCTTTCGCCGGGAGATATTCTTCACATTGTGATAAGCTTGGGCGCGCGCGGGGACGGGGTGCTGATGCCCCGCTTGGAACGACGCACATATGAAGACGCAATGGAAATCTTGTCGGCACTTGATATTGAATTAAACATTCAAAGAACCGACCACGAAGACGAATCTGTTCCGAGAGATTATATAATTGCGCAATTCCCCGAGCCGAATGAATTGCTTAACGACGGCGGCTCCGTGCTTCTGACGGTTTCGCTCGGACCGGACGGCTCGTTGGTAAGCGTGCCTCTTTTAATCGGCACAAGGGAAGCGGTTGCGCTTGAAACCCTGCGCACGAATTTTCTTACAGGAGCAACGGAACGCCAAGAAAATGAGTTTTTCCCGGAAGGACAAGTTATCAGGCAAGAACCCGGACCCGGCGAAATGGTGGAGCGGCATACAGTTGTAACTCTATATATAAGCACGGGGGCGGCACCGCTGCCGACACCCGACTCTGACGCAACGCCGTCACCGGAAACCTCGCCGACACCTTCACCGATTGTAACGCCTACGCCGGAAGTAACACCCGCGCCGGAGGTTCCGCCGGTTGTAACGCCTGAGCCGCCCGCCGAAACGCCGACTCCGACGACCGCGCCGACCGAACCCGCGCCGATTATTACCGGAACAATAACAATACATCTGTGGAATGTTCCCGAGGGAACGGAGACTGTTCATCTGGTGCTTCAGCGGCAAATAGGCAACAACGACCCGACATATTTAATCAATGATGAAAACGTTCCAGTATCAAGATTCCCGATTACAAAAGAAGTAGAATATTCCGACCCGACGGTTTTCCGCGTATTTTCTGTTGAGAACGGCGTGTTTATTCTTCGTTCGACCGAACCCAAACCCTAGTGGATTCAATTAATGGAATCATCACAAAGGGCATCGGAGGCGCGTATACTGTTTTTGCCGATGGCGAAAACTACACTTGCACCGCTCGCGGAATCTTCCGTAATCGAAAAGAAACGCCGCTTGTCGGTGATAAAGTTGAAATTTCAGTTTCCGATTCAGACAAAAAAATTGCAACGATTGATACAATAAAGCCCCGCGAAAACGAACTGCGTCGCCCGCCTGCCGCAAATATCTCACAGGTAATCATCACAGTGGCAACAACGCAGCCCGCTTTTAACGCGGGGCTTTTGGATCGTTTTTTACTTTTAATCGAGCATGAAAATATCCCTATTTTAATTTGCGTAAATAAAATTGATTTGGATTCATCAAAAAAATTATTCGAACCGTATAAAGAATACCCGATTGTCTACGCCTGCGCGGAAACAGGCGCGGGGCTTGACGAGTTGCGCGCAAAAATGACAGGCAATATAAACCTGTTTGCCGGCTCTTCCGGCGTCGGAAAAACAAGCCTTATCAACGCACTCTCCCCCGGAATAAATTTGCAAACCGGTCAACTCAGCGAAAAAATCGGTCGCGGAAAACACACCACCCGCCACACCGAAATCTTCCCGCTCGGCAGCTCCGCCGAACACGGCTACTGCTTCGATACCCCCGGATTCACTTCGCTTGATATATCGCATATACAAAAAAACGAAATTGCTCCGCTGTTCAGAGAATTCCGTCCGTTTATTTCAAATTGCCAATTTAATAACTGCCTTCATATCCACGAAAAAAACTGCGCCATCAAGGAACATATAGGCGCATCCATCCATACGGCACGTTATGAAAGCTATGTTAAACTCATTTCTATATAAGATAATGAAAATAAACACTTTTATTGAAGTTGGCGATGCAATTTAATCACTTCACAAATTATTTACACTCCGAATATTTCAGATATATCCGCGTTTTCAATGACGCGCTTTGTTGATTTTCCTGCGTTTTTCATCATACTGTTTAGTTTCTCATCAATTGACGCTTTGATGAATACGTTCATATCCATACCTCGCAGTTTGAAAAATAAAAGCGGGTCTTGGTCAAGCCGCGTGCCTATTCCGTATAAAACTGCCGCTACATGTTTACACATATCCGCCCAGTCAGGGCAAGAGCAATCCAAATGTATTTCCTTTGGTGATGGAAAAAGTCCTTTCTTTTGCGTAAGGAATAATTCACCCATATCCTTTGGAAATTTTCCTTCAACTAAGTCGGAAACACTATCTATCCGTCGCCCTACGGCTTTGACAATATGTTCTTTTTGCATTTCGGCTAAGGTATCAATTTTAATTGTTACATTATATATTTTGCTGCCCATAACCTTACCTGTTACCAAGCCTTTTTCGATTTTTAAATCCAGCACGAAACCGTTTTTTACATACGCGCTTCCACGCCCGATACGATTGCTGTAATCGGCGTAAGATTTTAAATTATTGCACCACGCCAAACCCCACCATGTCGTAGCAATTTTTCGTCCCTCTATGATAATAGGGGATAAATTTGAATCTTTTTTTCGCAGCTTTGCAATATGCTTTGCCGCTTTTTCTTTCTTTTTCGCTACAGGTACGTATTCATCGTAACTATACCAGCCCATTCATCATACCCCCAATTTGAACAAGTCAAACAGTTCATCATTGTCCATTTCGGTAATCCAGCTTTCGCCCGACGAAGCCGCAATTACATCGCCTGATAATTTTTGTTTATTTTCTATAATGGTATCAATTTTTTCCTCAATTGTGCCGGTTGTGACAAATTTATGTACACAAACATTTTTTTTCTGCCCGATACGAAACGCGCGGTCTGTCGCTTGATTTTCAACCGCAGGATTCCACCAACGGTCAAAATGAATCACATGGTTAGCGGCAGTCAAATTCAAACCTACGCCGCCGGCTTTCAATGAAAGTACCATAAACGGAATATATTCCTCACCGTTAAATTGCTCCACCATTTCGCCGCGTTTTTTTACGGTCGTTCCGCCGTGTAAAATTAATCCGTCGCGCTCAAAGAGCGTTTTTAAAAAGTCCGCAAGCGGTTCTGTCATTTCCTTAAATTGCGTAAACACCAATACACGTTCGCGTTTCT